>NZ_JALLAL010000100.1:0-3193 GCF_023062615.1 Brachybacterium sp. Marseille-Q7125
CTACGACTACAAGCAATGTCAACGACATGAAGTCAGCGGAGTTACTTGCACGCTAGACGCCATTAATACTGTTTTCAGTCAATTCAGCGCCTTCCATGATGAGACAGGCCGTTTGTATGTTGACGTTATTATCTTAATAAGCCGTCACCGCCGGAATCCTCCCAACGGGGTCTCGTCGGCGGGGTCAGATGTTTATAAGAGACGGCCCTCCCGCCCCGCCGCGGCGCCGCAAGGGGCTCGTGATGCTGATCGTCGGTCTCGTGCTGCTGCTGGTCGTCGGCCCGCTGATGACGATCGGTGGGATCGTGTGGGGCGTGGGCTCCCTGGTCTCGGACACCGCCGCCGGCCCTACCGCGATGGAGGGCGGGGAGCTGACGATGGAGCTGCCCGCGAGCGACATGCTGCTGATCTATGTGCCCAGCGCCGATGCGGATGCGGCGCAGTGCACCCTCGCCGAGGGCGATGCGCAGACCGTCCCCTCCTCGAGCACCGTCACCTTCCCCGACGGCACCGAGTACGAGCAGATCATGGGCGTGGCCGCCGTCTCCGACACGACGGTGACCATCAGCTGCACCGGCACCGATGGCGCTGCATACATGGGGCCGTACGGAATGCTAGACATGATGGGGCCGCTGCTGATCGGCGTGATCGTCGGCGTGCTGGCGGGGCTGGTGGGCCTGGTGCTGACGATCATCGGGATCGTGCGCCTGGTGCGCTCCGGGCGGCGCTGACCGGGCTCCTCGCTTCGTTCCGGGCCCCGCGCCGGGCGCGCGCGAGGGCCGGGCTTAGACCGCTCGTCTCGGAGGCTGCGCGGGGCGCACCATCCCGTCGGGCCCTGACCTAGAGTGTGCCCCGTACGCGATCTCGAGGACCCCCGGGGGCACCGGGGAGGCCCGAGGACATCGAGGACGGAGCCCCATGAGCACTCACCCGCGCGCCGGACAGCAGGCCCTGCCGGAAGATCTGATCGACGTCGACGCCCTGCTGGATGCCTACTACGACGAGCACCCGGATCCCGCGAATCCGGACCAGGCGGTGTCCTTCGGCACCTCGGGCCATCGCGGCTCCTCCCTGGATGTGCGCTTCACCGAGGACCACATCGCGGCGACGACGCAGGCGATCGTCGAGTACCGCGCATCGCAGGGCATCCGCGGGCCGCTGTTCATCGGCCGTGACACCCACGCCCTGTCCCGTCCCGCCTTCGACACCGCCCTGGAGGTCCTGGCCGGAAACGGCGTGGCCGCGCAGGTGGACGCGCAGGATGGCTACACCCCCACCCCCGCAATCTCCCACGCGATCCTGGTGCACAACCGTGGCAAGGGGGCGCAGGATCCGTCCCGAGCCGACGGCATCGTCGTCACCCCCAGCCACAATCCGCCGCGCGATGGCGGTTTCAAGTACAACCCGCCGCATGGCGGGCCGGCGGATTCCGATGCGACGACGTGGATCGCAGACCGGGCCAATGAGCTGCTGGCCGGCGGTCTGCGAGAGGTGCGCCGCCATGGCCGGGCGAAGGCGCTGCAGGATGCGGCGCGCTACGACTACCTGCGCACCTATGTGCAGGATCTGGCGAGCGTGGTGGATCTGGAGGCGATCCGCCGTGCCGGGGTGCGCATCGGCGCGGATCCGCTGGGCGGTGCTGCCGTGGACTACTGGGCCGAGATCGGCGAGATGCATGACCTGGATCTGACGGTCGTGAACCCCGAGGTGGATCCGCAGTGGTCGTTCATGACGCTGGATCGCGACGGGAAGATCCGCATGGACTGCTCGAGCCCCTGGGCGATGGCGTCCCTGCTGGACAAGCGCGATCAGTACGACATCGCCACCGGGAATGACGCCGATGCGGACCGCCACGGCATCGTCACCCCCGATGGCGGGCTGATGAACCCCAACCACTACCTGGCCGTCGCGATCCGGTACCTGTTCGCGCACCGCCCGGACTGGCCGACCAGCGCGAAGGTGGGCAAGACAGTGGTGTCCTCGAGCCTGATCGACCGGGTCGTGGCGTCACTGGGCCGGGAGCTGTTCGAGGTGCCGGTGGGCTTCAAGTGGTTCGTGCCGGGCCTGATCGACTCCTCGGTGGGCTTCGGCGGCGAGGAGAGCGCGGGGGCCTCGTTCCTGCGCCGCGACGGCTCGGTGTGGACCACCGACAAGGACGGCATCATCCTGGCTCTGCTGGCCTCGGAGATCCTGGCGGTCACGGGCCGCTCCCCGAGCGCCCTGCACGCCGAGCTGGTGGAGGAGTTCGGGGCCAGCGCCTACGCCCGCTCCGATGCCCCGGTCACCCGCGAACAGAAGGCGGTGCTGAAGGCCCTGTCCCCCTCGCAGGTGACGGCGACGGAGCTCGCGGGAGAGCCGATCACGGCGGCGATCACGGAGGCTCCGGCGGGCGGGGCGATCGGCGGGCTGAAGGTCTCCACCGAGAACGCGTGGTTCGCGGCGCGCCCCTCCGGCACCGAGGACATCTACAAGATCTACGCCGAGTCCTTCCGCGGCCAGGAGCACCTGGATCAGGTCCAGGAGGCGGCGAAGGCGCTGGTGGATGGGGCACTGAACGGCTGAGCGCCAGTCCGGCGGGCCGGGGTGCGGACGTCGGGGTGCGGGCGAAGCGACGGGGGATCCTGGCGATGCCCCACCCCGACATTCGTCAAAGCGCAGTCAAGAATGGACAGGTCTCCGGTTCTATCTCCCGCATCACGGCGTGGTGGCGGCATGCACAGAACCCTTGTGCGCCCGGCGGGGACCTCGGCACCATGGCAAAGGTAAAGATTCGGTAGGGTACAGTGCCGGACCGGAGCTGAAGTGCGACGGATGTCGCGCAGCCGCCCACGCTGAGAGACGCCCACTGCCGTGGAGCACAGGGGAGGAAGGCCGCATGCGAGAGATCTCGCGCATCAGCGCGGCCTGCGCCGCTGCCGCCATCATGGTGCCCCTCGGGGCGGGCACGGCCCTCGCGCTTCCGGCGGAGGAGGAGACCACCGCCTCCGCGACCTCCGACGTGAGCAGCGGCATCGTGTCGAACCGCCCGCAGGACGATCCCCCGCCGACCGATCCCACGACTGGGCAGCCCACGCCCCACCCGACGGACACGCAGAGCCCATCGCCGACTCCGACTTGCTGATCCTCGACGAGCCCACTCGAGGTTGGAGGGGGTCTGACCGTGCCGGAGAAGGAGGAGGCGCATGCTCAGCAC
>NZ_JALLAL010000101.1:0-3181 GCF_023062615.1 Brachybacterium sp. Marseille-Q7125
CGATGATGTCGGGCCGGTCGACGATGTGCTCGACCAGGACATGGACCACGTGATGGTCGACGTGCGCGCCAACGACTCCGATCCCGATTGTATTTCCAAGGAGAGGACGGCATCCGTGGACGGCCCTCGCCTGGGGGGCTCGGAGGTGGGTATAAGAGGCAGGGTGGGGGCCGGGGCGCCGTCACGCACGGGTGCTGTGCGGACGTAGCTGGCACTATTGCCAGCTACGTCGCCATAGCACCATTCCGTGACGCGGCCCGCCGACACCGACTGAGCTCACCCACCGGAGCCGGGCCGTCGGCCAACCGCCCCGTCGGCCCCAGCCCGCCCCCGGCCTCACGCGCTCGCGGCGGCGAGGCCCTGCTCGAGGTCGGCGATGATGTCGTCGATGTGCTCGATCCCCACGCTGAGGCGCACGAAGCCCGGGCCGGTGCCGGCCGCGAGCTGCTCGGCCTCACTGAGCTGAGAGTGCGTGGTGGAGGCGGGGTGGATCACAAGCGAGCGGACGTCGCCGATGTTCGCCACGTGCGAGTGCAGGCTCAGGGCGTCGACGAAGCGCTTGCCGGCCTCGAGCCCGCCCGGGAGGGTGAAGCCGAGGACGCTCCCGGTGCCGCGCGGCAGGTAGCGGTCGGCCACCTGCTTGTGCGGGGAGGACGGCAGCGACGCCCAGGTCACAGACTCCACCCGGGGATCGGCCTCGAGGAACTCGGCGACCTTCCGGGCGTTGTCCAGATGCCGCTCCATCCGCAGCGGCAGGGTCTCCAGGCCCCCGGCGATGAGGAAGGCGTTGAACGGGGAGATCGCCGGGCCCAGGTCCCGCAGCAGATTGGTGCGGGCGCGCGTGGCCTGCGGGGCGGGCAGACCCGCGAACACGAGCCCGTGGTAGGACTCGTCCGGCTCCGTGAACTGCGGGTACTTCTCGGCATGGGCGGCGAAGTCGAAGCTGTCGCCATCAACGATCACGCCTGCGATCGACGTGCCGTGCCCGCCCAGGAACTTCGTGGCCGAGTGGACCACAACATCGGCGCCGTGCTCGAGGGGGCGCAGCAGGTAGGGGGTCGCGACCGTGTTGTCCACGACCAGCGGCACCCCCACCTCATGGGCCACGTCCGCGATGGCGCGCAGGTCCGGGATGTCCTGCTGCGGGTTCGGGATCGACTCGACGAAGAAGGCACGCGTGGTGGTGTCTGCGGCGGCGCGCCAGGACTCGGGATCCGTGGGGTCTTCCACCCACTGCGGGGTGATGCCCAGGTGCGCAAGGGTGTGCTTGAGCAGGTTGAACGACCCGCCGTACAGGCTCGGTGAGGCGACGACGGAGTCCCCGGCGCCGGCGAGGTTCAGGATCGCGAGCGTGATGGCGCTCTGCCCGGAGGCGACCAGCAGGCCGGCAGCCCCGCCCTCGAGCGCAGCGATGCGGTCCTCCACCACGGCCTGCGTGGGGTTCGTGATGCGGGTGTAGATCGGCGCGGGCTCCGTCAGGGCGAAGCGGTTCGCGGCCGATTCGGCGCTGGGGAACACGAAGCTCGTGGTCTGGTGGATGGGCAGGGCGCGCGAGCCCGCGGCGGCATCCGGCTCCTGGCCGGCGTGGATGGCGAGGGTCTCGAAGCGGGGGGCGGTATCGGTCATGGCGGGCTCCTAGCTGGTCGGTGTCGGTGCCAGCGTGCCGCGTGGGGACGGCAGGGACGAAGGAGTGTGAAGGACTGTGACCCGGGCTCTCCTTCACGGCGCTGCACGCACGATTGTGAAGCGCCCCTGACCGATGCAGCCCGCCGCCCCGTACCGGTCACCCCTCTTCCCGAGAGCGCTACGTTTTCGTGGGAATTGGCCTGCTATTCCCACGAAAACGTCGCCGTCTGCGCTTGGGGATGGCGCAGAGAACGGGGTGAGAGCGCGGCGGGGCGCGGCGGGGCGGGGCAGGACAGCGCATTCAGCACGAGCCCTCGCGCCCCGCCCCTCAGGCCCCCAGCTCGAGCACCCTGCCCTGCCAGCGGCGACGCAGCCAGCGGTCATGCGAGGCGATGAGCACGGTCCCGCCCCACTCCTCCAGAGCCGCCTCCAGCCGCGTGGCCGTGACCAGTGCCAAGTGGTTCGTCGGCTCATCGAGAACTAGCAGCTGCGGCGGGTCCAGCAGCACCGCGGCGAGCATGACCCGGCGCAGCTGGCCGCGCGACAGCTCCGTGAGGAGCCGATCCAGGTCCCGAGGGTGTACCAGCCCGAACAGCTCAGGCACGTCGTCGGACCCCGGGTCCACGCCGGCTGCCGCCCGTAGATGCTGGCCTACTGTGCATCCGGGGATCGCTGCATCGTCCTGCCCCAGGTGCCCGACGCGCAGGCTGAGTGAGCGCTCCACGGTGCCGGACGTGGGCTCTAGATGGCCGATAACGAGGTCCAGCAGCGTGGACTTGCCCGCCCCGTTCGGACCGGTGACCAGCAGCTGCTCGCCCGCGGACAATGCGAATGACACCGGGCCGAGACGTCCCTCGACCGCCGCGTCCGTCACCGCCACCTGCACCCCGGACGATCCTGGCGCCGGCGGAAGATGCGTGAGATGCAGCTCGGCGGGGGGCTTGCGCACCTGCTCCACCTCCAGCCGCTGAAGCCGCATCCGCGCCTCACGCAGCCGACGCGAGACCACCTGGGCGTTGCGGTCCGCATGGAACTTCCGCGCCATGCGCACCTCTGCCCGCGCGGCCGTGACCTGACCCGGCGTCCCCGCTTCCTGCACGGCACGCCGCAGTTCCTTGAGCTCCTCCTGCTCGGTCCGAAAACGCTCCTCCCAGCGTTCCCGAGCATCCATACGGGCCAGCAGGTAGTCGGTGAATCCGCCGGTGTAGGCGGTGAGAGCGCCGGTGTGCTCGTGCAGCGGTGACTCGGCGGGGTCCAAGTCCAGCTGCGCCTGTGTCGCATCGTCCAAGAAGGCGCGGTCGTGGCTCGCGATGAGCACCGAGCCGGGATGATCGGTGATGGCCTCAACGAGGAACGCGGCGCCGGCATCATCGAGGTGGTTGGTGGGCTCATCGAGCAGCCACGTGGTAGGGCGGGCTATGAGCAGGTTGGATCGCCCCGGGGATGATGGAGGCAGTGAAGCCACGGAAAGGACTTCTCTGTCATGCCTGCACCACGCAAGTACCCCGACGAGCTGCGTGAGCGAGCGGTTCGTATGGTTCTCGATGCGCTCGAA
>NZ_JALLAL010000102.1:0-2905 GCF_023062615.1 Brachybacterium sp. Marseille-Q7125
CGCGACCTCATAGGTCAGCGGCACCGGCTCCTCGCTGACAGCGGCACCGGGCTCGACCTCCACGCGGATCAGATGATGCCCCACCACGGTGGCTTTGACACCGCTGTCCTCGGGGACGGTCACGGAGTTGGTGACCAGCACCCCGCCGGTGGGATCCACGTCGTTCTCCAGGGGATCCAGCAGGCTCTGCCCACCGGTGGTGGCCATGAGCATGTCATCCACCGCCACCGGCAGCATCGCCTCGGGGTCCGGTTCGGTGACGTCCACGCGGATCAGGCCCTGCGAGCTGGCCTCGCGGGCGGAGGCCGTGTACTCCAGGTAGTAGGTGCCCACCTCGCCGCTGACGCGCACCGATCCGCTGGTGAGGTCCGCATCGACCTCGAGCCCAGGGGCCTCATCCACATGGGTCAGCTCAAGGGAGCCGCCCGCGGGGTTGATGTCGTTCAGCAGCGGGCGAAGCACACCAGTGCGCCCGGCGACCACCTGCAGGTGATCGGTGGTGGTGATGGGGGCAAGCTCTGGGTCGGTCACGGACTCGACCTCGAGCACCGATTCGGAGGTGGCGCCGTGCTCATCACGGAAGGTGAGGGTGACCTGCTTGGGTCCGGTCTTCAGCCCCGCATCATCCACCGTCACCGTGCCATCGGCCCGGAAGGTCACCAGGTCCTCGGGCTGGATCGTGGCATCGGCCAGATAGAACGCGTCACCCTCGGGGTCCTCCCAGTACGGCAGCACGTTCAGGGTGACGGTCTGCCCGGAAAGCACCTGCACGCGCGGGATGCCCTGTCCGGCAGGCTCCGGCGGAGAGTTCTTCTCGCCCGGATGGACGGTGAGGGTGACGGTTGCGGTGTCGGTGCCGCCGCGGCCGTCGTCGACGATGTACGTGAAGGTGGCGGTGCCGCTGGTGTCCTCGTCCACGGCGATCTGCAGCTGGGTGCCACCGCGAATGGGGCTGACCGTGCCGATGGAGGGCTGCTTGCCCTCGAGGTCCGCGAGCAGCACATCACCGTCGGGGTCGGAGTCGTTGCGGGTCACCGGCAGGACCACGTTCATGCCGGGCCGCACCCCGAACTCGTCGTCCTCGGCCACCGGCGGGCGGTTCTCCTGGTCCCGGTCCTCCTGCACGTCGGTGATGGTGGAGGTGACGACCTCCTTCTCCTTCTCCTCCTGCTCGTCCTGCTGGATCTCCTGCTCGATCACCCACTGATCCACGATCTTCAGCGAGTCGCGGATCATCCAGGACAGCCCGGCCACGGTGTCGTTGAGCACCACGAGGTCGCGGTTCACGCGCAGGCGCAGGTCCGCACCGGGGCCCGCCTCCGGCACCGCCTCGATGACCGGCTCGTGGCCCTCGCAGATGCGGGCGAAACGGTTCGCGGCGTTCCAGGCGCCATAGGCGCAGCCGCCCACCTGGGCGGGGGCGGCGGGAGTTCCGGTGCCGCCCGCGGGATGGACGGCGATGTCCCCGCCGCGCATCGGCACCATCAGCAGGGAGTTCTCGGTGGCGACGGCGACGTGATCGGAGGCGTCGCCGGGCTGCTGGAGCACGAGGGTGCTGGCATCGGAGACCTGAGCCTCACTGAGATCTGCGGTGCGCACCTCGGTGCCCATGCGCAGCTGGCGCTTGGCGCGGTCCAGCACCACCGGCTCCTCCCCCACCGCGGTGAGCGCCACATCCTCGGGCTTCGAGGACAGCCCGCCGAGCGTGATGGGCTTGTCCTGCTGCGGGTTCTGGGTGTCGACGCTGCGGGGGAAGGTGTGCAGCTGGTCGCCGTCGAGCACCATCGCGGTGCCGGCGCGGGTGACGGTCACGTGGACCTCGCTGCCCTTGGCCTCGTAGGCGGGCTTGAAGGCGTCGGGGCTGAACGCGGCGGCCTGATCGGGGCTGAGCACCCACACGCGCCCGTCGGGGGTGGCGATCGCCACGCGGTCCCCGCCGAGGACGACCTCGCTTTCGGGCGGCAGCTCCACGACGCCCCCGCGCACCACGGACGCGGTGTTCACCGGGCTCAACCCGCGCGGACCGATGGTGAACACGTGGTACCCGGACTGCAGAATGTCGATGTCATCCCCGGCCACGGACAGGCGGGCGTCGTACTCGGTGGCATCCACGTTGAGCCGGCCGATGAGCGCGCGGTCCTGGTTGCTGACCCACACCCCGCCGTTGTTGACGTCCATGTCCGAGGACTGCTCGCCCTCATAGCGCACAGCGAAGGCGGTCAGCAGCACCGCGATCAGGGAGAGGATCACGGTGGAGGCGATCGTGCTGCGACGGCGTCGCCGCGCACCACCGCTCGCGCTCATCGTCGCTCCTCATCCCGTGGTCCTGCGCTCATCCCATGATCTCGCGCTCAGCCCGGGGACCAAGCGGTGAGCAGGGACGACGATAGTCGACCGAGCGGCCCGAAGGCACCTGGCATCCGCATGGTCACCCAGTGGTCACCCAGGTTTCACCGCCGGGGTGACTACATGGCGGGCACCCACAGCTCCTATGGACAGCGCGACGGGGGCGCCGTCACGTCTCGGCTGGGGCGGCGGCGCGGGTGTTCATGTCCCCCAGCAGGACAGCGGGGCCGCGCAGCGGAGCCAGGGCCGTCGCGAGATGCGCCGCCTGCGCAGCGCGATGCTGCGCGGTGAAGGCATCGAGATGGGTGGTGATCACCGTGGCCTCTCCCCCACCGCGGCCGGCCAGATCCACGCGCGCAGCGAGCGCGACCCGCGGCTCGGGATCCTTTCCCTCCACCCCGCGGGCCGACGGGAGCGGAATCCGGCCGGGAAAGGCAGCGGACGCGGTCACGGATTCGGCGTCGGGGGCGGGGGCGCTGTGGAGGGGCTGGCGCTTATACGCATCTGACGCTGCCGACGATACTGCTGCGGCTGCACGCACGGCATCTCTGCGCAGGTC
>NZ_JALLAL010000103.1:0-2845 GCF_023062615.1 Brachybacterium sp. Marseille-Q7125
GCGCAGACCCCACATGCTCGAGTACCTCGAGACGCCCCCGGACCTTCTGCACCACCTGCACGGCCACCGCGCCCGAAGCCGTCCTCACCTTCCGCACGTAGGCCATAGAGCAACGCTACCCGTTAGTGCCCCACCCCACCCCCAAAACCACCCATCACCCCAGGTCACAGCCCCATACGACGGCGAAACCCGAATCGATGTCCTAAGTCAGGACCGACCGCCAGATCCGCTTGGAGTAGATCAGCTCCGTCTTGTAGAGGCCATTCACGGTCTCGGCCAGCGCGTTATCGTAGCTATCGCCGACCGTGCCGACCGAAGTTTTCAGGCTCTTCACAGATGACGGTGTAGTTCGGTTCTGAATCCTCCGGTGTCCAGCAGCGATCGGATGACGTAGTGGGCGAGGTTGCGGAAGCCCAGCGCGGTGCCGCGGAGGTGCTCGAGCCGGCTGTTGATCGCCTCCGTGGGGCCGTTGCTGGTGCCGGGGTGGTCGAAGTAGGCCAGCACGTCCCCGGCCCGGTGTTTCAGGGTCCGACCAAGGGTGATCAGCTCTTTGAGCTGCTTGGGTACTCCCTCGGTGAGGTCGTCTATCACTGCCTGCAGAGCCTTCTTTCCCGCGGCGCGGTCGGGGTCACGATACGCGGCGACGATGCGCTGGTAGATGCCCCAGGTTGCTTCGACCTCGACGTGCGCATCGCTGGCGAACACGGCCCTCAGGCGGGTGGTCTGCTTGTCGGTGAGCAGGTCCGCTCCGGTGTGCAGTACTCGGCGGATGCCGTAGAGCGGGTCTGCGGACCGGCCACGATGACCGAGGGTTGCCTGCTGGACGCGTTGGCGGCACTGATCGACCTTCTCGCCAGCCAACGCGACGACGTGGAACGGGTCCATCACTGCGGTCGCCTCGGGCAGCTCCTGGGCGGTCGCGGTTTTGTAGCCGGAGAATCCGTCCATCGCAACGACCTCGACCCTGTCCCGGAACTCTGCGGTTTGAGGGCTCTTCACATCTGAGGGTGGATCGTCCCGGGGATGATGGAGGCAGTGAAGCCACGGAAAGGACTTCTCTGTATGCCTGCACCACGTAAGTATCCCGATGAGCTGCGCGAGCGAGCGGTTCGCATGGTCCTGGATGCTCTTGACGATGACTCGACCTCTCAGCGTGGAGTGTTCCGCCGGGTCGGGGAGCGGCTGGGGGTGAACCCCGAAACGCTGCGCGGCTGGGTGCGTCAGCGCCAGATCGACGCTGGTGAGCGACCGGGGACCACCACGGTGGAGACCGAACGGATTCGAGAGCTCGAGCAGGAGGTCCGTGAGCTACGCCGAGCGAACTCGATCCTGAGAACAGCGTCGGCTTTTTTCGCGTCAGTACCAGACTGAGGACGTCCCGGCGGGGCTGGCTCGTTTTTTCGCTGTCCTTCGTGGCTTGTCCTCGATGTGCCGTCCCGCCGGGGCCCGCGGTGCTGGAGGTGGGCGTGGCCTGATAGGAGCCTGCTGGTTCGAATGCCCCACTGAGGCGTGCCCTCCCGCGTTCGGCACCGCTGCTCGAGCAGTAACCGACCTGTGGAAGGGACTGTCATGACTGTCGTCGGAATCGACGCTCACAAGGACTGGCACACGCTCGTCGCGGTAGACGAAGTGGGACGCAGAATCAAGGAGCTCACGGTCGAAGCACGTGCCGCCGGGCACCGGAAGATCATGACCTGGCTGGAAGCCTTCGAAGACGTCACTGTCGCGGTCGAGGACTGTCGACACCTGACTCGTCGGCTCGAGGCGGACCTGCTCGAGTCCGGCCATCGAGTCGTGCGCGTGCACACCAGGCTGATGGCTGGCATGAGGCGCAGCAGCCGCGAGCGCGGGAAGTCGGACCCCATTGACGCCGAGGCCGTGGCCCGGGTGGCACTGCGCGAAGAGGGCTTGCCGACCGCTGAGCTGCCGGGCGCTTCCAGGGACATCAAGCTCCTGTCAGACCATCGCAGGACCCTGGTCGCCCGGCGCACTGCGATGCAGTCCAAGGCTCGCTGGTTCCTCCATGAAATCGATCCTGAACTGGAGATTCCCTCCCGTGCGCTGCGCCGATACCACCTCTTGGACGAGCTGATCGAGTACCTGGAGCCGGTCGAGGGGGCGGTCGCCGAGATCGCTCTCGACCTCCTGGTCGATATCCGAGAGCTCACCGTCAGGATCAACGCACTGGAGAGCCGCCTGAGCCGACTGGTGCGGTCAAGTCATCCCTCGCTGGTCGCCGTGCCGGGCATGGGCACCTTGGGCGCAGCGATGATCATCGGCGAGACAGCGGGAATCACCAGGTTCCGTTCCCGCGACGCCTACGCGAGATTCAACGGCACCGCGCCGATCCCAGTCTGGTCAGGCAACAAGGTCCGTGTTCGCCTCTCGCGTGGAGGGAATCGCACGATCAACACCGCCCTGCATATGGCAGCCCTCACCCAGATCCGGATGGGCGCTGAAGGCGCCGCCTACTACGACAAGCTCATCGCCGCCGGCAAGACTCGTAAAGAGGCGCTACGGCTGCTACGACGTCGACTCTCGGACCGCGTCTACGCGGCACAGCGAGCCGACGTGGTCCCCGCCGTCCAGGCGCCTGCGAGTGATGGTCCATTGGAGTCGCCGACGATCGAGGAACCCGCTTCCTCGATGACGCTCATAGCCGCCTGAGCGCTCGCACTTGACATAGGAGCATCGCGGAGCTCGACCGCCCCGGTGCGAGGGCTTGTCAATCCCTGTGTGTAAGGGGTGTGATGCGGGTTACAGGTAGGGTTCGATTCGTTCGGGGTAGACGAGGGCGAGTTGGCCGAGGGCGGCCTTCCAGTTCGTGGTTACCGATCCTTCGATG
>NZ_JALLAL010000104.1:0-2754 GCF_023062615.1 Brachybacterium sp. Marseille-Q7125
GTACGAGACGGCTGCGGTACAGACGCGCGGAGTAGGGCGCCAGCGCGCCGCCACACCAGCAGAGCAGCGCGGGAGGAGGGGGCAGCTGCGCAGGGGCACCGCCTACGCAGGGGACGCGCGGGGGCCGACCCGTACAGAGCCTCCGCCCCGGCAGCGGGCCGGGGCGAAGGGGGGCGTCACCACAGGCCGGGGGCGTCTGCGCGGGGCGCCCCGCCGCGGGCAGCCGCGCGCAGAAGCCGCAGGCATGTGGTGACGCCACCATTTCTCCCGGCCTGGTGCGGGTGCGAAGGCTCTATACGGATCGGCACCCGCGGTACTCCGGGGTAGGTAGTGATCTTGCGTAGAGACAAACTCCTGCCGAGCTGATGTAGTGATGCGGCGATGCGATGATGCTAGATTGCGCATATGCGGACAACACTCGACCTGGACCCGGCGGTGCTCAGTGCCGCCCGTGCACGTGCACAGGCTCAGGGGATTTCCATCGGCCGCGCATTGTCCGATATCGCCTTGCGAGGCCTGGAGCTCGATACCGCCTCCGCGGACACAGGCAGCGGTTTCCCGGTGCTCCGCGGAGCACCGGGGCATGTGGTGACCGATGAGCTCGTGGCCGAGCATCGCGATGACGAGCCCGAGGAATGCTGTGCTTCTTGACGTCAACGTCCTCATCGCGCTGTCGCTGGACACCCACGTTCATCATCGAGCAGCGCATCGCCATTTCTCGCAGCTCTCCCAGTGGAGCACCTGCTCCATCACGGAGGGAGGGCTTCTACGGGCGCTCCTCACGGAGAAACTGACGGGCCGGAAGGTCGAGGGCCCGGAAGCCCTCGGCCAGCTGCGCGCCATCCGCGCGGTTCCTGGATGGCGTTTTCTCGACGACAGCACGTCACTTGCGGCCCCCTCCATCGACACCAGAGTGCTCGCTGGACGACGGCAGGTCACGGACCTCCAGCTGCTCAATCTTGCAGCTCATCACGGAACGCGCCTGGCCACCTTCGATGCAGCGATGCTCCGCGTGATCGCCCCCGCAGACCGGGACCTCATCGAGGTCTGGGAGGACTGACCGCGCCGGTACGTCCGGTTGCGCGGAGGGTTACCACATGTCCCGCCCTGGTGCAGGTGTGAACCCCGTATAGCGAACGGCACCCGCGGTACTCCGGGGTAGGTGGTGGGTGCATGGGACGGCTCACCCGCCGCGGCACCCTGGACACGCGACCCCGGAAGCACCCTGCGCATAGTCTCCCTGCCATGATCCACCGCATTTTCAGCGTGCCCGTGGCTGAGGTGTACCCGCACTACGTCACCAAGGTTGAGAAGAAGGGCCGCAGCCGCGAGGACCTGGACACGGTGATCAGCTGGCTCACTGGCTTCGACGCCGAGCAGATCGCGCAGCACCTCGACGAGGGCACCACCTTCGAGGACTTCTTCGCCGGGGCGCAGCTGAATGCGAACGCGCCGCTGATCACCGGCGTGGTCTGCGGAGTGCGCGTGGAGGACATCGAGGATCCGCTCATGCAGAAGATCCGCTACCTCGACAAGCTCGTCGACGAGTTGGCGCGCGGCAAGAAGATGGAGAGCATCCTGCGAGGCTGATCGGGCCTGATCGCACCGGTGCGCCATACTGGGCGCTCCCGCGGCGTGCTCCCCTGCCGCACGGCGCGGCCCTTTCTCCCCTGAGCGCGCGAAGGAGCTGCCGTGGCAGAGCTCAAGAAAACCCTCGGGTTCCCCTCCCTGATCGCCCTCGGCGTCGCTGGGGTGGTGGGCTCCAGCTGGATCTACACCTCCTCGACGTTCTTCGCCGATCTCGGGGCGGGCGGCATGATCGTCGGCCTGCTGATCGGCGCGGTGTTCGCGTCCTTCGTGGCCCTCGCCTACGGGGAGCTCACCAGCGCTGTGCCGCGCGCCGGCGGTGAGGTGGTGTGGGGGTACACGGCGCTGGGCCGCTCCGCAGGCTTCGCCACCGGATGGTTCCACATCGGCGCATATATCGCCTCGCTGTCCTTCTATATCACCGCGCTCGGCACACTGCTGGGCAAGTACGTGCCGATGATGAGCCAGATGCCGCTGTACAGCGTCAACGGTGAGGCGGTGACGCTGCCGGTGCTCGCCGTCGGCATCGCGCTCGCGCTCGTGGTGTTCGCGCTGAACTGGTTCGGAGTGAGCATCGGGGCGCAGATCCAGGTGCTGCTGTTCGTCGTGATGCTCGCGATCGGAGCGGCGCTCGCGATCACGGCGCTCGTCGTCGGGGAGCCGGGGAACCTGTGGCCGATGTGGACCCCCGAGCAGAACCCCGCCACCTCGACACTGCGGATGGTCGTCCCCGGCATCACGTACGTGGTCGGTTTCTCGCTGGTGGCGGTGCTGGCCGAGGAGTCGAGCCTGAAGCCCGGGCAGGTGGGCCGGGCCGTGGTCGCCACCGTGGCGGTCGCCGCGGTGTTCTACACCATCGTGCTGCTGGCCACCGCATACGTGATCCCCTGGGAGGACGTGGCCAGCGCGGATCTCGGCACCATCGACGCCTTCACCCAGGCCGGCTTCCCGCTGCTCGGCTTCGGGGCGTTCCTCATCGGCGTGCTCGGGCTCATCACCAGCTTCATCGGCCTGTTCGTGGCCTCCAGCCGCGTCACCCTCTGGATCGCCCCGGGGATGATGGAGGCAGTGAAGCCACGGAAAGGACTTCCCTGTCATGCCTGCACCACGCAAGTACCCCGACGAGCTGCGTGAGCGAGCGGTTCGTATGGTTCTCGATGCGCTCGA
>NZ_JALLAL010000105.1:0-2447 GCF_023062615.1 Brachybacterium sp. Marseille-Q7125
TGTGACAGCACCAAGTAACAAATGATTGTGTAGAGGGGATTGCTGCATAGATAGATACCGAGGAGGTCGGGCCTGCGGGTTTTTTTTTTTTTTTTTTAAAAGAAGAAGCCGCCATACGAGATCATGCCTACTCTCGTGGCCTCGGAAATGTCTATAAGTGACGGGTCTGGGGGGCGGTGGTCTCGGGGGCTGCGGCAGGCGTCTGGGTCATGTCGGTCCTCCTGGGTGCGGTCTCAGCCGCCGATAGCGCTCATGGGGCGTTCGGGCTGGGTGAAGTCGGGGCGGTCCATGCCGTGACCGGCGGCCTTTCCCCAATGCGCGGCCCGCCAGATCCGGGCCAGGTCCTCATCGGACGCCCCGGCGCGCAGGGCATCGCGCAGCCCGGTCTCCGAGGTGGAGAACAGGCAGGTGCGCACGCTGCCCTCGGCGGTCAGCCGGGTGCGGCGGCAGTCGGCGCAGAACGGCCGGGTGACCGAGGCGATGATCCCCAGCGTCCCCAGCACGGGGGAATCGGGCCCGGCGGCACGCGAGCGCACGTCGAATTTCTCTGCCGGCGCGCCCTCCCGCGGCTCCTCACTAGGGGTGAGCAGATAGTGCGGTGCGAGCATCTGGTGCACATCCGCCGCGGTGACCATGGCGGTGCGCTCCCAGGTGCGCCCGGCATCCAGCGGCATCTGCTCAATCACGCGCAGCTGCAGGTCCCGCTCCAGGCACCAGGCCAGCAGATCCGGTAGTTCATGGTCGTTGATCCCCGGCATCAGCACGGCGTTGATCTTGATCGGATCCAGACCTGCCTCCCGCGCCCCCTCGATGCCCTCGAGCACCCGATGCAGCAGGGGTCGACGAGTGATCCGCTCGAAGGTCTCCGAGACCACGGAGTCCAGCGACACGTTGATGCGGTCCAGTCCTGCCCGGGCGAGCTTCGCCGCCCGCACCTCGAGGCCGATCGCATTCGTGGTCAGGGAGATCTCGGGACGCGGCGTGAGCGCGGCGACTCCCGCGATGATCTCGTCGAGGTCCGCGCGGGTCAGCGGCTCACCGCCGGTGAAGCGCACCTGCTGGATGCCCAGCTGCTCCACGCCCACGCGCACCAGGCGCACGATCTCCTCGACGGACAGCAGCTGCTGCTTCTTCAAAAACTCCATCCCGGACTCGGGCATGCAGTAGGTGCAGCGCAGATTGCAGAAGTCGGTCAGGGAGACGCGCAGATCCGTGGCGGTGCGCGCGAAGGTATCCAGCAGACCGGGCACAGCCGGGCGGTCGCTCGTATCGGGCAGGCTCGGAGACAGCGGGTCCGTGCGCCGCGGCATCGGGATGCCCAGGGGAACCGGGGATGCCATCGCTCACCTCCAGCGCTCATCGGACGTCCATCCAGCATAGGGGCAGTGGGAGATACTGGGCAGATGAGCTCCGACACCCCCGCCCGCGTCCCCCTGCAGGAGCATCAGCAGGACGTTCACGCCCTGCTCGCGCACCGCGCGACCCGTCGGCGGGTGGCGCTTGAGGACCTGCGCCCCGGGGTGGTGATCGCCGCCGATGTGCGCGCGGTCGTCGACGTGCCGTCCGCCGACAACTCCCAGATGGACGGCTATGCCGTGCGCTGTGCGGACCTCACCCCGGCCCAGCCGGTGACCCTGCCCGTCGGGCCGCCGATCGCCGCCGGGGATGCGCCGGGGACCCTCGAGCCCGGGCAGGCGCGCCCGATCATGACCGGCGCCCCCGTGCCCACCGGCGCCGACCAGGTGATCCCGATCGAGGACACCGCCGAGCAGGACTTCACCGCGACCACGGTGACCCTGCCGTCCGGTGCCGCGCAGGCTGGCCGATTCGTGCGCCGCGCCGGCTCGGACACCCGCGCCGGGGATGTCATCGCCCGTGAGGGCACGGCCCTGTCCGCGGCGCGCATCGCCCATCTCGCCGCCTGCGGCGTCGCCAGCGTTGAGGCCCGCGATCCGCTGCGCGTGCTCGTGGTCTCCACCGGCAGTGAGCTCGCCACCCCGCAGCCGGGAGCGCAGCTGCCCCGTGGCGCGGCCTTCGATGCCAATGGGCCCGGGATCGCTGCGGCACTGCGTGCCCTGGGGGCCGAGGTGGTGAACGTCGAGCAGGTGGGTGATGATGCGCCGCGGCTGGTGGACCTGATCCGCCGCCACGCGCAGGCACAGGCCGTGGTCACCTCCGGCGGTGTCTCCGCCGGTGCCTTCGAACCGGTGCGCCAGGCCGCCGAGCTGCCCGGGGTGCGCCTGGTGTTCCCGAAGGTCGCGATGCAACCGGGCGGACCGCAGGGCATCGGCACCCTGGACCGCGACCTGGCCGATCCCGCGGCGGGAGACATCGCCTGGGTCGCACTGCCCGGCAACCCGGTCTCCGCGGCGCCGTCCGGCGGGCGGCTGGTGCGCCCCGCCCTCGGCGGCGACCCCCGCCCGCCTGTCCCGTATACGCCTCTGGCG
>NZ_JALLAL010000106.1:0-2426 GCF_023062615.1 Brachybacterium sp. Marseille-Q7125
CACTCCAGCCTCGACTACACCAGCCCGGTCGCGTTCGAGAACGCCATCAAACGCGACCAGGCCAAAACCGAAGAACACGCAGATCAAGCCCAAGCAGCTTGATCAACCGTCAACAACTTGCGGGCAAGCCCACCAGCCACTGTGATCACGGAAGCCCCCACCCCCGACGTCAAGGAGGCACCCCCCGTGCAGCACCCCGCAGCACCCCTGGACGAGATGGCCAACGTCCCGCCCATGACCGGCCTGCAGGAGCTCCTCGACAGCAGCAGCGCCGCGGACACCGATCCGCGCTGGACGGAGCTCTCCCAGCAGCCGGCCACCCAGGGCCTTCGCGGCACCCTCAACCAGATCGGCCTCAGCCTCCCTCCCGCCAAGGCCGAGCTGGAACGGCGCCGCCAGCAGTACCACCAGGAGCAGGCCGAGGCCCAGGCCGCAGCCCAGGCCCGCCAGCGTGAGGCAGAGGAACGCGCCCGTCAGGAAGCCGAAGCACAGCGCCAACAGCAGATCCAGCAGACCCGCCTCGAGCACCGGCGCCGCGAGGAACAGGAACAGCGTCGCCTGATCCAAACGAACTTTCAGGGCTGCCGCACGATCCTGGTCGCCAACCCCAAGGGCGGGTCCCGCAAGACGACCAGCACTTGGCTGCTCGCAGCGACCCTCGGCATCATCCGCGGCGGCGGTGTCATTGCCTGGGATGCCAACGAGACCATGGGCTCACTCGGAGAGCGCTCCATCCAGGACATGCACTCCCGCACCGTGGTCGACCTCCTCGAACAGGCCGCCCACCAGTTCGACTCCGTCGACGGCAACCGCCTCGGGACCCTGGACCGCTTCGTCCGCAGCCAGCAGGACGCACACTTCTCCGTCCTCGCCTCGGACGAGGACGCCACTCGGCAGGACATCGTTGACGATGAAGGCTTCGACAGGGTCCACGAGATCCTCTCCCGCTTCTCCCGGATGATCTTGGTCGACACCGGCAACAACATCCGCGCCTCCCACTTCCTCGCCGCGGTCGAAACAGCCGACCAGCTCGTCATCCCCATCGCCGCCGGACACGACTCCGCCAACGCCGCCCACAAGATGATGCGCGCCCTCAGCGCCGCCGGCCACGCCGACCTCGTGCGCTCCGCCGTCGTCCTCATCCACGACCTCGAACCCACCGCCGACGCCGACCACGAGTACATCGACACCGTCAAGGCCATCGCCACCGACCTCGAAGACCAGGTCGCCGCGATCGTCCCCATCCCCTTCGACAACGCCCTCAAGGGCGGCGGCCAGATCCGCTACGACACACTGACCCCCGCCACCCAACGCGCCTACACCCACGCCGCCGCAGCCGTCGCCACCACCCTGCGCCGCACCACCCTCACCTAACCATCCCGGCATCGCCCGGACGTCTCGACCAGGTGATCCGGCCCCCTTTCGCCTCGCGCAGACACGGTGGCAACGCCGTTCTCGAGGGAACCCCGAAAGCTCAGGTAGCGCGTGACTTCGGGATCAGCCGCGCAACGCTGTACCGGTACCTGGAGACGCCCACGTTGCCGATGTAGCGGTCAGCGGTAGTCGCGTCGGTCGAGGGAAGCTTCATAGCAGGGTCGGCCAAGGTTCGTGTTCCAGATCCGACGGTCCCCGCTGGGTTGGAGGTTCCCGAATGTGAAGGCACCACTCTTCTTCGCGTCACGGTTGAACCAGGAGAACGTCTCGATGGACGCGATGCTTCGGTCCTCGCGGTGCATGTCGTGAACTTCGTCGAGGACGGGGACCAGGTCGGTGTCGCGTGAGGCGAGGATCACGAGGTCGACGTCGTCTTTCATGGCCTCGCGTACGCAGCGCAATGCACAGAGCACATCGATGCCCTTCTCTCTGCCTGGCCCCAGCGGCTCCTTCTTCCCGTGGACGTCCAGGACTGGTCGCCCATCTGCGCCGTTGCGATACCGGTACTTCAGGTCGCGTAGTTCGACCTCTGCGCCGTCGCTGCGCCACTGTGTCGCCTGGTCCTGGCAGCGGCGGTGCTGTTCCCAGTCGTGGTCAATGTGAGGGAGGCCGCGATAGGCGATGACTCGTTGAAGCTCCGCGTGTGGGTACCCCTCACGCTGCCGAGCGTTGCGCTCCTGCAGCCCAGCCTTGGCGAAGTGGACCGGATGGAGCAGCGACTCGTGCCGGTTACTTCGGTCTCCGACGACGTCCGAGGCGGTCAGATGGACGTTCTGATAGTCGATCACGACGGCGGCGCGCAGCATTGCGAGCCTCCTTGGGTAGAAAAATCCCCGCCAATCCGGAGACGGCGGGGAGCAATGCGGGGTTATAGGACAAAATGTGTGTACGGAGAGGCCGCTTTCCTCGTCCTGACCTGCGGGGATAGTGGGTTGCACATGCTCTGAGAGCATGTGCGATGGGTGTTGCTTCCAATCGGCCGTGTTGTGGTG
>NZ_JALLAL010000107.1:0-2406 GCF_023062615.1 Brachybacterium sp. Marseille-Q7125
CAGCCTCGACTACACCAGCCCGGTCGCGTTCGAGAACGCCATCAAACGCGACCAGGCCAAAACCGAAGAACACGCAGATCAAGCCCAAGCAGCTTGATCAACCGTCAACAACTTGCGGGCAAGCCCAGGGGTGCGTAGCGTCCTGGCCATGCAGAACCGGAACGTTGGTATCGACGTTGCGCGGGCCGTGGCGCTCGTCGGCATGATGATCGCCCATCTGACCTACCTCGACGGTCTGGCCGTGCAAGTGTTCTACGGCTTCCCAGCCGCGCTCTTCGCATTCATCTCCGGGGTGTCGATGGGCTACATGCGGGCGCGCCCCGCCCAGTTCATCGTGCGCGGGCTGTGCCTGATTGGCATGCACTTCGCGCTCGCCCCGTTCACCGGGCAAGTGTTTGTGGTACTCGGCACCATCGGACTGTGCATGGCGTTGCTCGCCTGGGCGCCGCGCTGGAGCTCGCCCGTGCTTCTGTGGTTGGCCTGTGTTTTGGCCTTCAGCTCGGCGGTGCTGGCCTCCGGCTCAGTGGTGCTGATTGCCGCATTCTGGCCCTACTCGCCAGTGATGTGGGCGACGCTTATGGTCGCCGGGATACTGTTCCAAAGGCACATGATCACCCCAAGGTGCCTTGTTCTCGGCTTCGTGGTCGGGGCGGGGCTGTTCGTCGCGAATCTTGCGCTGCGTTGGTACGTCCTGCTGCCTGAATTTTTTGACGCCAACGGCCATACCGGAGGCCTTGGCGATGTCGTGGGCAGCATCGGGACGTCGGTGGCTATCTGCTCGGTGTGCTGCTTGTTGCAGCGCTGGATCGGCAGGCTTGCTCCACTAGGTCGCATGCCACTTACCGTGTACTGCGTCCACGCGACCACGGCCGATTGGCTGGCGCCGAAATGGTTCGGCATCTGGGTCAGCCTGGCTGGGGCCATCGTCATCTCTTATGTTTGGCTCGCGATCTTTGCGCGTGGCCCTATCGAAACTCTGCTTCGCCGCATCACCGCGGCCGTAGGAAGGGAAAAGATTGAGAAAATTCGCAGTTAGCGTCGTGACCGGAGTGATCGCAGCAGGAGCGCTCAGCGCTGCGCCTGCTGCTGCACTGCAGAGCACAACCTTCGCGGATGAGACCGAGGAAGCCAAGCCGGTCGTCTCCGTGCGTGTCGATGACTCCGACCCGGATGACGGAGTGTGCACCGGAACCGCGATTGATCCCCACTGGGTAATCACCGCCCGGCACTGCGTCGACGCTGCGGCCAAGCCGGGGGGATCCGTGCGCATCGGCCAGGGGGATCAGCAGCGGGTATACAAGGTCGATCGCCACGAGACCGCCCCTCGTGGAGATATCGCCCTGCTGCACACCGAGCAGGAGATGGAACTCGAGAAATTCGCCGAAGTGGCAGATGAGGTGCCCACCGGGGATGTCAATATTTACGGCTGGTCCTCCGACGGTTCGGGTGGCTCCACCAAACTGCCCTCTGCCCAGGCCGAGATCCGCGGTGAATCGCCGCTGGCACTCTACGAGGCACCCACGGCCCTCGAGGTCGCACTGAAGGACGGCGCACGCATTCAGCCCGGCGATTCCGGAGGCGCGATCTTTGCCGACGGCAAGGTCGCCGCCATCATGTCCGCCGGTCTCTTCGAGGAGCCCGACAACCCGACCGAGGAGAAGATGACCTCCAACGCTGCCGTCGCAGTGGCGCCAGTGGCCGATCAAGTGAACTGGATCCGCGGGATCATCGGCGCAAATGATGCGATGGAGACCGGAGAGGCATCCGAACCAGGCGGCGCTGCGGCCGAGGCGCCCTCCGAAGGCTCTGAGGGGATCTGGGGAACCGTCGGCATCGGTGCGGGCTTCGCCGCTCTCGGCGCAGCCGGCGTGTGGCTGCTGCTGCGCCGCCGGGCCGCCTAGGGCGTGTCTCCTAACCTTGTGGTGATCCTTGGCGTGATGGTGGACGGATGAGCCGACGAAGCATGTTGTCCGACGCCCAGGGGGATTGATCGAGCCGTTGCTCCCGGCTCAGCGCCCCTGGTCAGGCAGGCCCCAGCGCGATCACCGGCAAGCAGTCGAGGGGATCATCTATCGCTACCGGTGCGGGATCGCCTGGCGCGACATGCCCAGCGAATACGGGCCCTGGCAGACGGTCTGGAAGCGCCACCGCGCCTGGGCCGCCGACGGCACCTGGAACCGCGTCCGCGCCACCCCCTGACTTAGGACATCGATTCGGGTTTCGCCGTCGTATGGGGCTGTGACCTGGGGTGTTGCATGTTTGCGGGGGTGTGGTGGGGAACTAACGGGTAGCGTTGCTCTATGGCCTACGTGCGGAAGGTGAGGACGGCTTCGGGCGCGGTGGCCGTGCAGGTGGTGCAGAAGGTCCGGGGGCGTCTCGAGGTACTCGAGCATGTGGGGTCTGCGC
>NZ_JALLAL010000108.1:0-2286 GCF_023062615.1 Brachybacterium sp. Marseille-Q7125
GGCTGGGGGCGGACGGGCTGGTCATCTCAGTCTCCGAGGGGGCGCAGGCGGGAAGATCCAGCATCTCACGGTGGACTGATGCAGGGCAGCTCACGCACTGTGGCCGAGTGTGCCGGGGTCCACGGGGAAACGCGCCGGCTCACCGGCCACCAGGCGCCGTACCTCCTCGAGCGCCGCAGCGCCCATGCGGTGCAGCTCATTGCCCTGCGACCCGGCGATGTGCGGGGTGATCGAGACCGTCGGCACCTCCCACAGCGGATCATCGGGCGCCAGGTCATCATGCACATCCAGCACCGCGCTGAGCCGGCCCGAGACGAGCTCATCCCGCAGGGCGTCGAGATCCACGAGCGCCGGGCGGGCGGTGTTGATGAACGTGGTGCCGTCGCGCATGAGCGCCAGCAGCTCGCGGCTGACCATGCCGCGGGTGGCGGGCACATCTGGGGCGTGCAGGCTCACCACGTCGGATCGCGCGTACAGCTCCTCCGGCTGCACCCGGGCTGCGCCCAGGGAGGTGATCTGCTCGGCGCTCGTGAACGGGTCGGTGATCAGCACCTCGAGATCGAAGGGCTGCAGCAGCTGCGCCACCAGCGTCCCGATCCGGGAGGCCCCGATGAGCCCGACGACCGCCCCGTGATTGCCCACGTCGCTGGGCATGTGCAGGGCCGATGGGCGGCCGCGCTCGGCCCGATGCCGCGCCTCCTGCGCGAGCGACCGCTTCCCGGCCAGCAGGATCTGCGCGAGGGTGAACTCTGCGACCGGCACGGCGTTCGCTTCCGTGGCGGAGGTGACCACGATGTCGCCCCGCTCCCACACCGCTGGACCCGCCACGAAGCGGACCGTCCCGGCGGTGTGCACGATCGCCCGCAGGTGCGGCATCCGCGCGAGCGCTGCGGCGTCCACGAGCGGGGAGCCCCAGCCGGTGATCAGCGCCTCTACGCCGCCGAGCACGGCGTCCGGCGCCGCACCGAAGTCCGTGACCGGATACTCCACATCGACGTCTACGAGATCACTGAGCTCCGCCAGCTGGGCGGGGGCGAACATGCGGTGCTGCAGACCATCGGGCAGGGTGAGCAGGGCCTTCATCGTGCGGCCTCTGCGCTCATCGGATCATGGGCGTCCTGCTCCCCGGCAGCGATGAGATCCCGCAGCGTCTGCGCCTCCCGGGCCAGCACTGCCGGGTCATCGCCCGGCACGAACTCCAGCAGCGCATCGCGATCGCTGCCCTGCGCGGCGAGCACCGTGAACACCTCCTGCCACAGCGTGGAGCGCTCGGCGAGCGGCAGGCGCTCGGCCATCGGCCACCACGAGAACACGTGGATCGTCGAGGCCAGCGGCAGCACCTGGTGCAGGGTGTCGACGGCCGCGGCGCGATCCATGCCCTGATGCGGCTGCCAGTACGAGCGCAGATTCGCCCGCCCCACCTCATCGAGCAGCTGCAGCGTCGAGCCGACCTCATCGGTCAGCGTCCTGCCGTGGAACTCCAGCCCCACCTCGATGCCCTCTGCGGCCGCCACATCGCACACGCGCTGCAGACGCTCCACCACCGTTGCCCGCTGCTCATCGTCAGCCTCCGCGGAGCCGGTGCGTCCGGCCCACACCCGCATCCGCGGCGCCCCAAGCTCCCGGGCCGAGGCCAGGACCTGCTGCGTCGCTTCCTTCAGCGCCCCGTCGGCCCCCTCCATATCGAGGTATGTGCCGTAGGAGGCGACCGCGAGCCCCGCCTCCTCGGTGGCCTCCCGGGCATGGCGCGCCGCGGCCAGATCCCCGGGTGGCACATGCACGTCCCCCGCCCATTCGATGCACATGAGACCCGCAGCGGCAGTGAGCGCCGCCACCTGCGGCACCGAGAGCTCACGGAACGTGACCGAGCACAGACCGGGACGGATCATCGAAGACCTCCTGAAGAGCGGAGCGATGCACCGCATCGACCAGCACATGTGAACCCTCTCATGTGCATCTCGGGCCGGTCTCATGACGCCGGGGTGAAGTACAGGTAACACGTCAAGCCCGCCCCCGGGGGGACAGCACTGAAGGAGAGCATCATGCGGAAGAAGACCATCTGGACAGTGGCAGCCGGAACCACCGCTGCCGTCCTCGTCCCGGGCGTGGCCTACGCCCTCGTCGCCGGTGGCCCGAGCCTGCCTGAGGAGCGTGGCGGCGTGGGCGGCGGCGCCGTGACCGAGAGCGATGCTCAGCGTGACGTCGTCTCGGCTGCCAGCGCCAATGCTCCGTCCCCGGAGCAGGTCCCGCCGGTGGAGGACATGGCCCTGTCTCCTATACACATCC
>NZ_JALLAL010000109.1:0-2336 GCF_023062615.1 Brachybacterium sp. Marseille-Q7125
CGAGTTACCCGCGCAACGCACTGCCTCGCTGTCCCCCACCGCGCTGCCCCTCTCTCTGTTTTTTTTCTCCGGCGCCCCCGCGCCCCCCGCCCCCCCCGCCCGGCGTGTCGTCGGCCGCGTCGGCTGTGTATGCGCGCCAGGCCCCCCCCGGCGGGCCTGTCTGCCCGTCCGCCCCGCCCTGCGGGCCCGGCGGACGTGCAGGTCCGCGTGGTGGAATGGAGCGCATGAATCGCCCCAGCTACGGCTACAGCGCCGAGGACTCCCCGCAACCGGACCAGCAGCCCACCTGCCCACGCCATCCGGACCGGGTGAGCTATGTGCGCTGCAAGCGGTGCGAGCGTCCCGCCTGCCCGGACTGCCAGCGCGGCGCCGCGGTGGGGATGCTGTGCGTGGACTGCGAGCGGCAGCTCAACCGCCAGCAGGCCTCCACCCGGCCGCGCAACAGCATGGGCGGGGCGATGACCCGTGGCGCCCCCGTCGTCACCTACACCCTGATCGCCCTGTGCGTCCTCGCGTACCTCGGGCAGATGCTCGCCCCGCACATCGTGAATCAGCTGGGGATGTTCGCGCCCTTCCGCGCGCTCGTCATGCCGTGGACGTTCCTCAGCGCCGGGTTCCTGCACGCCGGGATCCTGCACCTGGTCCTGAACATGTATGCGCTGTACATCTGCGGGCAGTACCTCGAGCAGGTGATGGGCCGCTGGCGCTTCGCCGCCGTGTATCTGATCTCCGTGCTGGGCGGCCACACCGCCGTGTTCCTGCTGACCTCCGCGGCATCGCTGGACTGGTTCGGGGGCACGCTGGGGGCGAGCGGTGGCGTGTTCGGCCTGTTCGCGGCGCTGTTCATCGTCAACCGGAACCGGGGTGCGCAGACCACGCAGATCCTCGTGCTGATCGGCCTGAACCTCGTCATCACCTTCACGGTCTCGAACATCTCCTGGCAGGGCCACCTGGGTGGGCTCGCGATGGGTGCGGCGGTGACCGCGGCGATGTTCGCGCTGCGACCGCGGGCCACCGCCACCTCCGACCGGCAGGCTCTGGGCCGCCGCGCCGCGCTCCTGCACGGCGGCGTGATCGCCGCCGCGGTAGTGCTGTGCCTGCTGCTCGTGGCGGGCAAGGCGGTCATGGTCGGGATGCTCTGAGCCGCCGGGGAGGCGCCCGTTGGCGCTGGCCCGCGGGGAGTTACACCGCTGTAGTTCTCCACAGTCGTGGATGAGATTGTGGATAACTTTGGTCGGCTTGGGGATTTCAGAGACTTTCTGTGGATAACCCGGGGCGTGGTGTGGATGACCGGCCGACGGGGGAGGCCTGCCGGGCACCGGCCGTGCGGGCGATCGTGAACTGGTCGGAGCGGGGGAGAGCGCTGCCGACGGGGGGGGTGGCGCGGACGGAGGCGCCCGCGGCTGCGGCTCTCATGGCGCCGTGATCTGCGGAAACGCGATTCTGACGCGGGCTCGCCCCTGCTGTCAGAACGGCAGTGCCGGTGCGGCCGCGCCGACGCCGGGGCGCGGCCGCGACACGCCGCCGCCCCCGCTCTCGCCTGCGGAACTACAGCCGTGTCATTCATCCACCGCTGTGGATGATCTTGTGGATAACTCGGGGGAGGGGTGCCCTCAGTGCTCCGCCCCACCGGTGACCACGAGGTCCTCCGGGCTTTCGAGCGCCGTCCGGATCGCCGCGACCAGACCCCGAGCTACGGCCGCGGGCGGCGCCACGTCGGCCGCGGGAACATGCACGAACCCGCCCCGCGCCTGCGCGAGCTGTGGATCCGTCGCCAGAGCATGGGCGAGCAGATAGAACACGTCATTGCACACGTAGGTGCCCGCGCTCTGCGACACCGCGGCCGGTAGGCCCTGGGTGGCGAGCGCCTCGGTCATCGCCTTGATCGGCAGGGTGGAGAAATAGCCGACGGGCCCGCCGGGCACCACCGGTTCATCCACGGGGGAGGCGCCGGCGGCATCGGGGATGCGGGCGTCGCGGATGTTGATCGCCACCCGCTCGGGCGTGACGGCCCGGCGCCCGGCTGCGAGCCCCACGGCCACGATGAGCTGCGGCGCATGCTCCCGCGCCGCGTGCAGCAGCTCGGCGCCGGCGCGCCCGAACTCGACCGGCAGCTCGAGCTCCCGCGTCGTGATCTCAGCGGCCCGCAGCGCCGGGGCGGCCTCCCGCACCGCCAGCCACGACTCGTTCACGTCGGCGCCGTCGAAGGGTGCGAAGCCGGTGAGGAGGACATCGATGCTCATGGGACGA
This sequence comes from Brachybacterium sp. Marseille-Q7125, assembly GCF_023062615.1. Lineage (NCBI taxonomy): Bacteria > Bacillati > Actinomycetota > Actinomycetes > Micrococcales > Dermabacteraceae > Brachybacterium > Brachybacterium sp. Marseille-Q7125. The sequence continues at coordinate 2,251 of NZ_JALLAL010000109.1, forward strand.
GGGTAGAGCGCGGGGCGGAGAGAAGGCGCTTAGGCTGGCGCGATGACCGCGCCCTGGCTCGTATACAGCTCTGACGCTGCCGACGG
>NZ_JALLAL010000010.1:0-69572 GCF_023062615.1 Brachybacterium sp. Marseille-Q7125
GGAGTGGCAGACGCAAATCAGGACGTAATGAAAGGAGAAGGCGATGTGGTAGGGGAGGGGATAAGGATGAGGAGAGGATGTTGTTTTTTTTTTTTTTAGATGTGTATAAGAGAACAGATGGTGTTCGCCGCGGCCGCGCCGTCCCCTGCGGCGCCGTCCGCGGCGGAGTGGTCCGGGCCGACGACCGGCCGGTGCCGCGGGGGCGCGGGGCGCTGGGCCGACGAGCCATCACGGGGCCTCCGCGGCGGCGAGGGCGGTCATCACGCCGGGGGTGAGCTGGTCGATGCTGCCCGCGCCGAGCATGAGCAGCACATCCCCCTCGGCAGCGACCGCAGCGACCGCCGCTGCCGCCTGGTCATCCGCCTCCAGCGAGGTGACCTGATCTCCGGCGAGCTCGGTTATGGTGCGCGCAGTGACGGTCGGGTCGGGGTCCTCGCGGGCGGCGTAGATCGGCAGCACCCAGGTGCGATCGGCGTCTTCGAGAGCACTGGCGAACTGTGCGGCGAAGTCGCGGGTGCGGGAGAACAGATGCGGCTGGAACACGGTAAGGACGCGCCCGCCCTGCTGCGCGGCGGTGACGATGCCGCGGGCGGCGGCGATCGCGGCAGCCACTTCCCGCGGATGGTGGGCGTAGTCATCCACCACCGTCACCCCTGCGACGGTGCCGGCCACATCGAAGCGCCGGGCGGCCCCCGTGAACCCGGCGAGCCCCGCGGCGAGGGCCCGGGGATCGGCCGACGGGTCCGCGGCGGCGGTCGCGGCGAGGGCGCCGAGCGCGTTCAGGGCATTGTGGTGGCCGGTGACCGACAGCTCGAGGTCGAGCGGACCCGCAGGACTGTACACGGTGATCGCAGTGCCGCGCGGGCCGGGCTGTTCGCGGACCAGGCGCCAGGCGGCGTCCTCGGCCGTGCCATAGGTGAGGACAGCGATACCCCGTGCAGCCGCCCGGTCCCCGAGGGCGCGGGCCCCGTCGTCATCGGCACACACCACGAGGGTGCCGCCGCCCGCGATCCGGGCGGTGAGGGCATCGAAGGCCGCGGTGAGATGCGCGGCATCGCCGTGGAAGTCCAGGTGATCGGGCTCAAGGTTCGTCACCACGAGGGAGCGGGGCGTGAAGGCGAGGAAGGAGCCGTCGGACTCATCGGCCTCCACGACCGCCAGACGCTCCCCCGCCGCATCGCCGCGCGCCGGATCCGCAGCGAACCCGGCGTTGCGGCCGAGGTCGGGGACGGCCGCGCCCAGCGCCCAGGCGGGATCGTGCCCCGCACCACGCAGCGCCGCGACGGCCATGCCGGTGGTGGTGGTCTTGCCATGCGTGCCAGCGACGGCCACGAGCTCTCGCGAGCCCAGCAGCCCGGCGAGCGCCGCGGCACGGTGGATGACGGGGATGCCGCGTTCGCGGGCGGCGCGGACCTCGGGGTTGTCCGCCCGCACGGCGGTCGAGACAATCACGAGATCCAGGTCCGGGGCGAGCAGCGCGGCGTCGAAGCCGATGCCGATGCGGGCCCCGGCCGCGCGCAGGGGGCCGATGAACTGGCCGTCCTGGGAGTCAGAGCCGCTGACCGTGTACCCGGCCTCGAGCGCGAGGCGGGCCACAGCGCTCATGCCGGCACCGCCGATGCGCACCACATGCACGGAGCGCACCGGCAGTTCGGCGGGCCAGTCGGGTCGGGTGATGACCTCGCCGGGACGCAGGATCGTGCGAGGCGTCAGGGGCTCATCAGCACTCACCTGCCCGGTGTCCATCGGCCCAGCGCTCATCGGCCCGTCTCCTGGTCCGCGGGCGGCAGGGGTGGCTCCTCACCGCGGACGGCGGCGATGATGACATCGGCCATCACCTCCGCGGCGTCGGTGATGCCGAAGGCGCGGGCGGCGCGCGCCATCTCATCGCGGCGGTCGCCGTCGCGCAGCAGCGGCAGCACGGCGCTGCGCAGATGCTCCGCATCCAGCTCGGCATCGGGCACCATGAGCGCTCCCCCGGCCTCCACGACATCCTGGCCGTTCAGAGCCTGCTCACCGTTGCCGATCGGCAGGGGCACGAGCACGGCCGGCAGGCCGACGGCGGTCAGCTCGCACACGGTCCCTGCTCCAGAGCGGGTCAGAGCGAGGTCCGCGGCAGCATAGGCGTCTTCCATCGCGGAGACGTATTCGAGCACCCGGTAGCCGGGGACCTCGGTGATGCCCTCGGCCTTGCCGCGGCCGGTGATGTGGAGGATCTGAGCGCCGGCGGCGGTGAAATCTGCGGCGGCCTCGGCCACGGCGGTGTTCAGCCGCTGCGCGCCGAGGGAACCACCAGTCGCCAGCAGCACGGGCCGGGCCGGGTCCAGGCCGAAGCCGCGCAGGGCGTCATCGCGGCGGGCGGCGCGGTCCAGATGGGCGATGCCCTCACGCATGGGCATACCGATGCGGTGCGCGCCGGGCAGGGTGGAGCCGGGGAACGCGGTCAGCACCGCGGCGGCGCGGCGGGCACCGAGACGGTTGGCGAGCCCCGCCCGGCGGTTGGCCTCATGCACCACCAAGGGCCGTCGCAGCGAGCCGGCCGCGAGGTAGGCCGGCGGGCACACGTATCCGCCAAACCCGGCGACCACGTCGATTGCGCGGTCGCGCAGCAGGCGCCGCACCTGCCGCACGGTGGCAGCGAAGCGGACCGGAAAGCGCACCGCGGCCCCGTTCGGACGGCGCGGGAAGGGGACCTTCTCGATGGTGGCGAGCTCGTACCCGGCGGCCGGGACGAGATCCGCCTCGAGTCCCTCGGCGGTGCCGAGCACGAGGATCTCCACCTCGGGGGTGCGTCGGGAGAGCTGGGCGGCGGTGGCGAGCAGCGGCGAGACATGACCGGCGCTGCCGCCGCCGGCCAGCAGGATGCGGGGCGCGGCGGTGGAGGTCATCGGGTCCTTCGAGATGCGGTACGGCGGGAGCGCCCACGGCGGCGGCGCGTGCGGGTCCGTCCGGACGCGGGCAGGGCGGCGGACGCAGAGGTGGAGCGGGCGGGGGCGGGCAGGATCGAGATGGAGCGGCGCACCGTGCCCATGCGAGCGCCGATGGCTTCGGCGGCGCCCGGTTCGCGCCGCGCGAAGGACAGCAGCACGCCCAGCGCGGTCATCGAGGCCAGCAGTGCGGAGCCACCGGAGGAGATGAAGGGCAGGGGCACGCCGATCACGGGCAGCAGCCCGGTGACCACCATCATGTTCACGAAGGCCTGCCCCAGCAGCCAGGCGCTGATACCGGCCACGGTGATCTGCTGGAAGTGATCCTCCAGGCGGTTGATCATGCGGAACATGATCAGGGCCAGGGCCGTGAAGAGGGCGAGCACGCCGAGGGTGCCGATGAGCCCCAGCTCCTCGCCGATGATCGCGAAGATGTAGTCGTTCTCGGCGGCGGGCAGGCGCCCCCACTTCTGGCGGGATTCGCCCAGGCCCACGCCCCACCAGCCGCCTTCGGCCAAGCCCATCATCCCCTGCTGGGACTGCAGGCAGGAGTCGCCTTCACAGGTGCCATGCAGCCAGTTGTTGATGCGGGCCATGCGGTTGCCGCTGGTGACGGTCAAGGCGATCACGCCGACGAGCCCTGCGAGCCCGGCGCCGACGAACCAGCGGCGTGGCACCCCGGCCACCCACACGGCTCCGGCCACGAGCATGCACATCACGAGCATGGTGCCCAGGTCATGCCCCCACACCACGAGTCCGAGGGCGAGTCCCACCCCGGGGACGAGGGGGAACAGCAGGTGACCGGGCCGATTCAGCAGCGGGCGTTTCGTGGCCAGCAGCGCTCCGAGCCAGACGGCGAGCGCAAGCTTGAGGAACTCCGAGGGCTGGAGTCTCTGGCCGCCGATCTGGATCCAGTTGCGGTTGCCGTATACCTCCTCACCGAGGCCGGGCACATGCACGAGCGACTGCAGAACCAGGCCCAGGGCGAAGAGGATCCAGGCGGTGCGCCGGTAGAAGCCCGGGGGCAGGATCGCCGCGGTCACCAAAGCCACCAGACCCATGGTCGCGAAGGTGCCCTGGCGCAGCAGTCCGGCGAATCCCGAGTCGCCGCGGGAGATGTTTCCCACCGAGCTGGAGGACAGCACCATCACCAGGCCGATCCCCACCAGAAGGGTGCCCACCACGATGAGGGCGTAGAAGTCCAGGGCCGGGGAGCGCAGCCACCCGGCGAGCTCCTCGCGGGCGCGCCCGCCGATATTGCCCAGGGGCTGTTCCTCATCGGGACGCAGCACCTGGGTGGAGCGGCGGCGCGGGGCCTGTGAGGCACGGCGCCTCGTGTCCTCCATCGTCATGCACGCTCTCCTGGCAGTCGGGACACAGCCGCCGCGAACAGATCCCCCCGTTCCGCATAGTCACGGAACTGGTCGATGCTGGCGGCGGCGGGGGCCAGCAGCACCACATCACCCGCGGTGGCGAGCTCGTGGGCAGCGGCGACAGCCTCCTGCATGAGCCGGGATCTGTTGCCGACATCGTCAGTGTGGCCCGGATCGACCCGGCGGACGGGGACCTCGGGCGCGTGTCGGGCGAGTGCCTGGGTGAACGCGGCGGCCTCCGTGCCCAGCAGCACCACGCCCACAAGACGCGAGGCATTGTCAGCAACGAGCGCGTCGACGTCCGCGCCCTTGGTATCCCCACCGGCGATCCACACGGTGCGCTCGGCTGCGCGCAGCGACGCGGAGGCGGCAGCGGGATTGGTGGCCTTCGTGTCATCGACGTAGCTCACGCCGTCGATGGTGGCCAGGTGCTGGGCACGGTGTCCGCCCAGCTGATAGCTGCGCAGGCCCTGCTGGACAGCGATGGGCTCCACGCCGTAGGCGCGGGCGAGCGCCGCGGCGGCCAGGGCATCGAGCACCAGGTGGGGGCCGACGCCGTGGGGCGCGAGGTGGGTAAGGTCCTCGAGGGTGGCGAGCTCGGCGGCGGCGCGGCGGCGCTCCGCGATGAAAGCGCGGTCCACAAGGATGCCGTCGACTACCCCGAGCTCACTGAGCGCGGGGGTGCCGAGCGTGAGGCCGATGGCTCGCGCGCCCTCGACCACATCGGCCTGTTCCACGAGATGCCGGGTGGCGTCATCGGCGACGGTGTAGACGCAGGCGGTGCGCACGCCCTCAAAGATGCGGCCTTTCGCGGCGGCGTAGGCCTCTGCGCCGCCGTGCCAGTCCAGGTGGTCCTCGCTGATGTTCAGCACCGCGGCAGCCTCGAGGTCCAGATGCTCGGTCCAATGCAGCTGGAAGCTGGACAGCTCGAGGGCCAGCACGTCATACCCCTCGGGGTCCAGGGCCGCTTCGATCACCGGCAGTCCCACGTTGCCGCAGGCAGTGGCACGCAGTCCGGCCGCGCGCAGGATCGAATCGAGCATCGTCACGGTGGTGGTCTTGCCGTTGGTGCCGGTGACGCCCAGCCACGCGGGACCGTCGGCGGCCTGCATGCGGCGGGCGAGCTCCACCTCGCTCCAGATCGGGATGCCGGCCGCGCCGGCGGCCGCCAGCAGCGGCTGATCGGGCCGCCACCCCGGGGAGGTGACCACGAGGTCGATCTCCCGATCCGTGGGCAGAGCGGTGGTGTGCTCGGCGCCGAGGCGCACCTCGACCCCGAGGACCTCGAGGATGCGGGCGCGTTCGCGCACCTCCTCGGTGTCCTTGCCATCCACGGCGAGCACGTGGGCGCCGCGCTGCATCGTCTGGTCGGCCACGGCGTAGCCCGAGACCCCGAAACCGGCCACGAGGATCCGCAGACCGCTGACGTCCAGGCCGGGCCACGGACGCTGCAGGACGGGCACGACCGGGGCGGTCATGCGTTCAGCCCCGGCAGCGCATCGAGGTAGAAGATGCCCAGACCCAGTGCCGCCAGCACACCGGCGACGATCCAGAACCGCACCACAATGGTGACCTCGTTCCAGCCCTTGAGCTCGAAGTGGTGCTGCAGCGGCGCCATGCGGAACACGCGCTTGCGGGTGAGCTTGAAGCTGGTGACCTGGATGATGACCGACAGGGAAATGGTGACGAACAGGCCGCCGATGATGGCGCCGAGGATCTCGGTGCGGGTGACGATGGTCAGGCCCGCGATCGCCCCGCCCAGGGCGAGGGAGCCGGTATCGCCCATGAAGATCTTCGCCGGAGAGGTGTTCCACCACAGGAAGCCGACGCAGGCGCCGATGATCGCGGCGCACAGCACAGCCACGTCCAGCGGATCGCGCGCAGCGTAGGCGGTCGCGGGATCCGCGGCGCCCTCAAGGATGTTCATGCCCTGGCGCCACTGCCAGAAGCTGATCACCAGGTAGGCGGTGGTGAACAGGATGGTCGCGCCCGTGGCCAGGCCGTCGAGCCCATCGGTCAGGTTCACGCCATTGGACCAAGCCGCGACGAGGAAGTTCGCCCACAGCGCGAAGAGGATCACGCCGATCACGGTGCCGAGGAACGCCAGGTCCAGCCAGGTGATATCCCGGACGAAGGAGATCATCGTCGAGGCGGGCGTGCGGCCGAGGTCATCCGGGAACAGCAGGGCCAGCAGTGAGAAGGCGGTGGCCACCACGAACTGGCCCAGCAGCTTGTAGCGGGGTCGCAGTCCGGTGGAGTCCTGCTGGGAGATCTTCAGGAAGTCATCCAGGAAGCCCACGATGCCCAGGCCCACCGCCAGGAAGAGCACGAGCATCACGGAGGCGCTCGGTGATGACCACAGCACCAGGTGGGTGCCGAAGTAGGCGATGAGGACCGCGAGGATGATCGCGACGCCGCCCATGGTGGGGGTGCCGCGCTTGGTGGCGTGCGTGGTGGGGCCGTCATCGCGCACGAATTGTCCGTAGCCGCGGGCGGAGAGGAAGCGGATGTACAGCGGGGTGCCCAGGAATGACAGCACCAGCGCGGCGGCACCGGCGACGAGGATCGCGATCATGCGTTCACTCCCGTCCGTGCGTCGGTCTCACAGGGGTGGCTGGCCTGCAGATGCTCCAGGAGCGGAGCGGTGATGCGGCGCAGTCCTGCGTCGCGCGAGGACTTCACAAGGACGACGTCACCGGGCTGCACCACCCGTTGTAGCACGGCGATCGCCTCATCGACGTCGGCGAGCAGCTCGGACTCCCCACCGAAGCTGCCCTCGAGGCTCGCTCCATGGTGCATGGCCGCCGCCCCGGAGCCGACGGCGTACAGCTGGGAGATGTTCAGCCGCACGGCCAACCGACCGATCTGGTCGTGCAGCACCGTGGACTCCTCCCCCAGCTCGAGCATCTCGCCGAGCACCGCGATGGTGCGGTGGCTGCGGCCCAGGTGGGCGAGGGTTTTGAGCGCCTGCCGCATGGAGTCGGGGTTCGCGTTGTAGGCGTCATCGATGATCATCGCGCCGCCGACGCGGTGGACCTGCATGCGGTGCCCGGAACCCAGACGCGCATCCTGCAGGGCCGCTGCCGCGGCGGCGGGGTCCACGCCTACGCTGATCGCGGCGGTCAGGGCGGCCAGGACATTGCCGGCCTGGTGCTCGCCGAGCAGGTCCGGGCGCACCGCGTGCTCGCCGGGCGGGATGGGGGCGCCGTCCACGGTGGTGAGCCCCGCGGGGATCTGCAGGGTGAAACCGATGCGTGCCTTATCGTCCAGGGTGAGGTCCTCTCCGCGCACCTGCCCAGCATCGAAACCCCACGTGACCGACGGGGCGTTCGTGCGCTCGGCCATCGCGGCGACGCGGTGGTCCTCGGCGGCCAGCACAGCGCGGCCCGTCGGCTCGAGCGCCTCGACGAGCTCGCCCTTGGCCTGGGCGATCGCCTCCACGGACCCGAATTCGCCCAGGTGCGCGCTGCCGACGTTGAGCACGAGCGCCACATCGGGGCGGGCGATCGCGGTGAGGTGGGCGATGTGGCCGATACCGCGGGCGCCCATCTCGAGCACCAGGAACCGGGTGGCGGGGGTCAGGCGCAGCACCGTCAGCGGCAGACCCAGCTCATTGTTGAAGCTGCCGACGGGGGCGATGGTCTCCCCGGCGCTGGCGAGCACGGTGCCCAGCAGGTCCTTGGTGCCGGTCTTGCCGGCGCTGCCGGTGATCGCCAACACGGTGAGCTGCGGGTTCTCCCGGCGGGCGCGCTCCAGCTGCGCACGGGCCAGAGCGGCGAGGGCCTCCTGGACGTCGCTCACCCGCACCGCGGGCACGGTCAGATCCTCCGGGACGGTGCTCACCAGGGCCAGGGTCGCGCCGGCAGCGCGTGCGGCCTCCAGGTAGTCGTGGCCGTCGGCCTGCTCCCCGGCGAAGGCAGCGAAGAGATCACCGTCCCGCACCTCGCGGGAGTCGATGCGGGCGATCCCGGTGACCGTCTCGTCGCCGCGGGCACCGCCGACGAGCTCACCACCGGTGAGGTCAGCGATCTGCCGTGCCGTGGTCTCGAGCATGCTCAGCGTCCTTCGTCCGTGGGGGTGGTCTCAGCGGCTCCGTGCGGCGCAGCGGCGGCCGTGAGGGCCTCGCGCAGCTGGGCGCGGTCATCGAACGGCTGGACGATACCCCTGATCTCCTGTCCGCTCTCGGCTCCCTTGCCGGCCACCAGGATGGTGTCGGACACGTCGGCGATCTGCACCGCACGCCGGATGGCCTCTGCGCGGCCGTCCACCACGAGGACCTGGGCGGGGCTCGTCGCGGGAATGCCGGCAGCGACCTGCTCGCGGATCGCGGCGGGGTCCTCACTGCGGGGATTGTCATCGGTGACGATCACCACGTCGGCGAGCCGCCCGGCGACCTCCCCCATCAGGGGGCGCTTGGTGCGATCCCGGTCCCCGCCGGCCCCGATCACAGCGATGATCCGACGGGTGCTGGGCACCGCGCGCAGGGTGCCGAGGGCCTTCTCGAGGGCATCGGGGGTGTGGGCGAAGTCGACGACGCCGAGCACGGGCTGCTGGGCGACGGCCTCCATGCGGCCGGGCACGGTGCCGTGGGCGGCGAGCGCCGCATCGACCTCGTCTCCATGGTGTCCGAGGCCCGCGAGCAGCAGGTGCGCGGCGACCGTGTTGGCGACGTAGTGCGCTCCGGGCAGGGCGGCGTGCAGCTGCCGGGATCCCTCCGGGCTGTCGAGCTGGAAGGTGCTGCCGTACCCGTCGGGACGCACCTCACGGACGGTGTGATCAGCCTCGGTGCCGGGGATGGTCGCATAGGTCGTCACCGGGATCTGGGCCTCCTCGGCGAGGCGGCGGCCCCAGGCATCGTCCACGCAGATCACGCCGCGCCGGGCATGCGCAGGGGTGAACAGCTCGCGCTTGGCGGCGTAGTACTCCTCCATCGTCCCGTGGAAATCCAGATGGTCCTGGCTGAGGTTCGTGAACAGCGCGATGTCGTAGATGACCTCGTCAGCGCGGTGCAGGACGAGGGCATGGCTGGAGACCTCCATCGCGGCGATCTGCACACCGTCCTCAACCATGCGCGCGAAAATGCCATGGACCTCCGGGGCCTCCGGGGTGGTGCGAACGGTCGCGATACGGTGCTCATCCCCATCGGCCCCGGTGTAGGTGGTGCCGGAGGTGCCGATCATGCCGCTCGGCACAGCGAGGGCCTGCAGCGTGCGTACCACGGCGGTGGTCACCGAGGTCTTGCCATTGGTGCCGGTCACGCCGATGGTGGCGAACTGCCGGGCGGGTCGGCCCAGCACGGCAGCGGCCGCGAGCGCAGTGACGGCGCGGGGATCGTTGACCACCAGCGCGGGAAGGCCTGCCTGCGTGCAGCGCGGAGCCCCGGCGGCGTCGGTCAGGGCGAGGGCGGCCCCGCGCTCCTGCGCCTGGGCGGCGAAGTCGGCGCCGTGGGCGTTCGCACCGGGCAGGGCGCACCACAGGTCCCCCTCCTGGACGGAGCGGGAGTCGAGGGTGACACCGGTCAGCCACACTGCGGGGGCCGGGGGCTCCACACTGAGCAGCTGGGCGAGGTCAGTGGAGCTCATGCCTGCCGGGGTGCGGGGGCGGGCAGGCTCGACCGGACGGTTCTCATCGGGAGAGGTCATGCTCAGCTCACCACTCGTTCTCGAGCTCGCGGCCGGGCTGGCCAGTGGGGGCGATGCCCTGGTTCTGCAGGGCGAAGGCGGTCAGCTCGGAGAATGCGGGGGCAGCGGCGCGGGATCCGGAGATGTAGCTGTTCAGACCGAAGACGAACACCCCGACCACGAGCTCCGGATCATCCGCAGGGGCGAAGCCGATGAAGGACGCGGTGTACGTGCCGCCCGGGACTTGGGCGGTGCCGGTCTTGCCGGCCACGGCGTAGCCCGGGATCGCGGCCGCATGCTCATCATCATCCACGGCGTTGTCCATCAGCTCGCGCATGGTCGCGGCGGTCTCGGAGGAGACCACGCGCGTCTGCTCGGGCTCGCCGAGGGGCTTGATGCTGCCATCGGCCTGCCGCACGCCCTGGATCAGGGAGGGCTGCACGCGCACCCCGTCATTGGCGAAGGTGCCCACAGCGGAGACCATCTGCAGGGCGTTCACGGAGTAGCCGTGACCGAAGGCGGTGGTGTAGCGGGTGCGGCCGGACCACTGCGACACGGGGTGGACCACCCCCGCGGCCTCAGCCGGCAGTTCGATGCCGGTGCGCTCCCCCAGACCGAAGGCGCGCAGGTAGTCGTAGCGCACTTCGGGGCTGACCGTCTCTGCGACCTGCACGGTGCCCACATTGGAGCTGTTCTTGAGCACGCCAGAGGCCGTCAGGCGCTGGTCCGGGTGGTGATAGGCGTCCTTGATCCGTTCTCCTTCGAACCACATCTCATAGGGGACCTCATAGTGGCTCTCCGGGGTGATCGTGCCCTCCTCGATCGCTGCCGCGAACGTGAAGAGCTTGCCCGTGGATCCCGGCTCGAAGACATCGGAGATGGCTCGGTTGCCGCGGTACTCCTCATCCGCGGCCCCGGGGTCATTGGGGTCGTAGGTGGGGTGCTCGGCCAGGGCCAGCACCTCACCGGTGCGCGCATTGAGCACCACGGCGCTCGCCCCGGTGGCACCCCAGCTCTCCATCGCCGAGGCCGCCACCTGCTGCGCCTTCCATTGCAGGTCACGGTCGATCGTGAGCGCCACATCGCTGCCGTCGACGGCCTCGGTGGTCTCCTGCTTGCCCGTGGGGATGATCTGACCCTGCGCACCCCGCTCATAGCTGGTGCGCCCATCGGTGCCCCGCAGCTGTTCATCGAAGGTCAGCTCGGTGCCGGCCCAAGCGGTGCCGTCGTCACCGACGAAGCCGATGACGTTGCCGCCCACGGCTCCGGCGGGATAGATCCGCTCGGGCACCCGATCGGAACCGATCCCGGGGATCTTCAGGGACATGGCGGCATCGCGGACGGCCGGCTCCACCCCTTTGGCGAGGTACTGGAAGCCACGCTCGCCGGTGAGGGCCTCGCGGGTCTTCGCCGTGGACCAGCCGAGCACGGGCGCGAGGTCCCGGGCCGCCGCCTCCACACCCTCCAGCGGATCGTCGTCGCCGTACCCGGTGTACTGGTCCACCTGGAGCTGGTTGACCCACATGTCGTAGCGCTCCACGGAGCTCGCGAGCACCTCGCCGCGGCGATCCACGATGTCTCCGCGCATGGCGGGGATGACACGGGTGACGGTGCGCTGCTCGACGGCCTCCTGGGCGAGCGCCGTCGCATCCAGGCCCTGCACCCACACCAGACGCCCGGACAGCGCGAGCACCGCAACCATGACCATGACGATCAGGAGGCGGTGGCGGGTGCTGGGCTCCCCCACCCGGGCGGGTGGGATCAGCCCTCGGCGCCGACGTCGCGCTGCGGCCATATCAGTTCCCTTCGTTCCCCATGCCGTGGTAGGGCTCGGGCTCGTCGTAGATCTGGGCCGGCGGGACGGCTTCCTCGGCGGGCACCTCCGCCAGCTGGGGCGCACCCCCAGTCTGCTCCGCCGGGGCCGTCCGGCCGATGATCTGGCCCGTGTCGAGGTCGATATATCCGGGATCGGTCACCGGCACCATGCCGATCTCGCGAGCCTGCCGCTCGAGCTCCTGCGGGGTGCCCAGGCGCTCATTGGTCTCCTGCAGCCCCTGCTGCTCCTCGGTGAGGCGCTGGGACTGGATCTGCAGGCGGGTGATGCGGTAGCTCGCATCGGACATCTGGATGTTCATGAACAGCAGCGCCGCAAGCGTGGCGGTGACGATGAGGGTGCACAGCAGCGCAAACGGCAGGGAGCTGCCGCTGGCCTTCGGAGTGGCGACGACGGTGAGCTTCGGGCGCGCGGCGGCGCGGCCCTTGCGCACCGGGCGGAGGGCGGGCGCGTGAACGGCGGTGGTGCTGGCCATCTCAGTGTGCTCCCTGGGTGATGCGGGTGCGGACGAGGGCGCGCAGCCTCACGGAGGCGGCGCGGGAGTTGGTCTCGCGCTCGTGGGCGTCCGCCTGCCGGGCGCCGCGCACGAGTGGGCTGAAGGTGGGGCGGTGCTCCTCGAGCTCGACCGGCAGGCCGGGCGGCGCGCTGGAGCGGGTGCGGCGCGCGAACGCCGTTTTGACCAGGCGATCCTCACCGGAGTGGTAGGACTCCACGAGGATCCTGCCGTCGACCGCCAGGGCATCGAGGGCGGCCTCGAGCGCGGTGGCGAGGATCTCGAGCTCCGCGTTGACGGCGATGCGCAGCGCCTGGAACGTGCGCTTGGCCGGATGGCCGCCGCTGGCCTTGGAGGCGGCGGGGATCGCGGCATCCAGCAGCTGCACGAGCTGTCCGCTGCGGGTGATCGGAGCGTGCTCGCGCTGGCCGACGATGCGGCGGGCGATACGGCGGGCGAAGCGTTCATCCCCGTAGTCGCGCAGGATGCGCGCGAGCTCGGTCTCGTCGAGGTCGCGCAGCAGATCCGCGGCCGTGGGGCCGGTGGTGGGATCCATGCGCATGTCCAGCGGGGCGTCGGCGGCGTAGGAGAAGCCGCGCTCGGCGGTGTCGATCTGGAAGCTGGAGAGCCCCAGGTCCATCATGACGCCGTGGACGGCGGGGATCTGCAGGTCCGCGAGGACGTCGGGCAGCTGGTCGTAGGTGGCGTGCACGAGGGTGGCGCGCTCACCGACGCCGTCGTGGGCCAGGCGCTGCCGGGCGAGGTCCAGGGCCTGCGGGTCGCGGTCGATGCCGATCAGGCGGGCCTGCGGGCAGGCGCGCAGCACCGCGCTCGCGTGGCCGCCCATGCCGAGGGTGGCATCCACGTGCACGGCGTCGGGGCGGTCGAGGGCGGGGGCGAGGAGCTGGACGCACTGCTCGAGCAGGACCGGGACGTGGCGCTCAGCGGCCGTACGGCCGGCGGTGGTCGGTTCCATGTCACCCCTTCCCTGGATCGTGCGTGCTGTGTGCTGATGGCAGTGCGCTCCGGTCGCCTGGAGCCGGTCCCGCGCTGCGGGACGGGGCCGTCCTGCCAGATTCCCCGTCGTTCCCGACCCGCCACCGGGGAAGTTGCGTCGGGGCGGGAACGACGAGAGGTCTCACAGGACGGAGTTCGGGCTCTCGGGCTCAGAACAGGCCCGGGATCACCTCCTCGGAGGTCTCGGCGAAACCTTCCTCCTTCTGCTCGAGGTAGGTCTCCCAGGCCGGGAGCGACCAGATCTCGAGCCGGTCGAGAGCGCCGATGACGGCGCATTCCCGGTCCAGCCCCGCATAAGTGCGCAAGTGGCCCGGGATGGTGATGCGGCCCTGCTTGTCCGGGATGACGTCCTCCGCGCCGGACAGCAGCACGCGCAGGTAGTCGCGGGTGCGCCGGTCGGTGGTGGGCGCCCGACGGGCCTCCTCGAGCTTCTGGCGGAACTCCATGAGCGGGTACACGGCGATGCAGTGCTCCTGCCCACGGGTCATGACCAGTCCCGAGGCGAGCTCGTCGCGGAACTTGGCCGGGAAGATCAGGCGCCCTTTCTCGTCGAGCTTGGGCGTGAAGGTGCCGAGGAACATCCGCGACCTCCTTCACCCGCCGCGCACGGCGATCCGAGCCCATCTCCTCCCAACGCGCCCCACTTTACCCCACTCCTCCCCACCAAAAGCCAGCCCTTCCCGCGAACTGCCCGATTTCGGCTGCATCTTTGCAGGTCACGAGGGTGGGGAGAGGTGGAGGGAGATCCACGTCGCGTAGCGCAGATGGAGACGGTGCGGCGTCCTCGCAGACCGCCTCCCCGCCGCTCTGAACGACCGGGCGCTCTCATCAGTGCAGGTCAGAAGGCCGCGGTGCCGGCATCGCGCGACACGGGGAGTCCGGTGGAGGGATGGGGAGGGTCCCGGTGGAGGGATGTGGGGAATGGCGTGGAAAGGGCGAGCGGAGCTGCTCGCAGCGTGCACGACGACGGCCCCGGCTCACAGGGAGCCGGGGCCGTCGAGGTTCAGATGCTCAGCGCCGTCCGCGTCAGACGCGGCCGTCCTCATCAGCGCGCTTCTCCCAGCGCTCCTCCATGCGGCGCATGAAGCTGCCGGAATCTCCGCCGGGGGCGGGCGGAATCTCGGGCCCTCCCCCGCCATCACCGCCGTCGGCGCTGTCGGCATCTTCGGCGGGGCTGCTCGGGGTGGTCACCGCCAGCACCGCTCCGCCCAGCATGCCCAGGAAGGCGAGCACCCCGAGCCACACGGCGGGCAGAGAGACAGCCAGGACCAGCACACCGAGGCCGACGACCACGATGCCGAGACCCAGGAGGATGCGGCGGCCGCTGCGGCGGGAGGAGGGACGGCGGCGCTGCGGCGCAAAAGCACGGGCCAGTCGCGGATCGTCCGCGAACAGCTGGCGCTCCATCTCGTCGAGCATCTTCTGCTCGTGCTCAGACAGCGGCATGGTCCCGCTCCTTGTCCCCGTCCTGCGCGCCCCGCGGGCGCCTTCGCACCGTGACGGCTCAGGGCCGACATCGGCGGTCAGTCCAGTTTAGGCCGTTCTGCTGAACGTTGTGAACCGTGCCCGGAAGCGGGCGGGTCCGCCGGATTCACGGTGGAACCGCGGGCCAGGCTGCTGCGGCCGAAACGCTCGACCGCCTGGTCCATCGCAGCTTCCAGTTCGTGCCAGCCCGCCGACCTGCCGGTCAGCTCAGACTGGGCGAGCCCACCGGC
Organism: Brachybacterium sp. Marseille-Q7125; assembly: GCF_023062615.1. Taxonomy (NCBI): domain Bacteria; kingdom Bacillati; phylum Actinomycetota; class Actinomycetes; order Micrococcales; family Dermabacteraceae; genus Brachybacterium; species Brachybacterium sp. Marseille-Q7125. The sequence goes on from NZ_JALLAL010000010.1 coordinate 14,981, forward strand.
ATGACGTTCGAGATGCGTGGCGCGCACACCGGCCAGGCGCACGCGCGGCATCGAGGCTCGCTCTCGCTCCCACAGCGCCACGACGTGTTCCCGCAGCCGTTCCCCGCTCGCGGTGGGCTGCTCGAGGGTCACCGAGCGGGTGATCGTGGTGCCGTCGGGGCTGCGCAGCTTCAGCACTGTCCCACGGGCGATCAGTCCGCGCCGACGCAGGTCGCGGGCCACGTCGTCGGCCATGACCGTGAGGCGGCGGCGGACCTCGGCAGGGTCGGTGAGGTCCTCATCCCAGGTGCGCTCGGTGCCCAGCGAGCGGTCCCGCACCCGTCGGCCCAGGCCTGTGCGGTCGGTACCGTCGGCGATTCGGGCGATCTTAGGGGCGCGTGGCCCCAGCACCCGGGCGAGCGTCGAGGGCGGCAGCTCGCGCAGCTGCCCGATGGTGCGCACTCCGAGCTTCTCGAGCCCGGCCTGGGCGCGGGGTCCCACCCCGGAGATCACGCCGACCGGCAGCGGGGCGAGGAAGGCGGCGGTGCGCTGTGCAGGGACGATGAGCAGGCCATCAGGCTTGGCCTGAGCGGAGGCGATCTTCGCGACCGCCCGGGATACCGAGCCGCCCACGGAGCTGGGCAGCCCGAGCTCCTCGCGGATCCGCTGCCGCAGCAGGGCAGCAACCTGCTCCGGCGGGCCGAACAGACGCTGGGCGCCGCGCACATCAAGGAAGGCCTCATCGACGCTGATCTGTTCGACCTCTGCCACGACGGTGTGCAGCAGCTCCATCACCTGGGCGCTCACGCGGCGGTAGTGGTCGATGCGCGGCGGCACGATGACGAGATCCGGGGCGAGGCGCCGCGCGGTCGACATGGGCATGGCCGAGCGGATGCCACGCTCGCGCGCTGGGTAGCTGGCGGCGGCGACGACGCCGCGGGCACCGGCCCCGCCCACGACCACCCGACGTCCCTGCAGCGCGGGGTCATCGCGCACCTCGATCGAGGCGAAGAAGGCATCCATGTCCAGGTGGAGGATGCCCGGGATCTCTGTCCGGTCCTCGCCCGTACGAGCTGCCTGCATCGCCACCTCCCTGAATCCGCACTGTACCGGGTGTGTGCAGCGCGCCCGCGATTACTCGGCGGTGAGTTCGGCCAGCGGAGCCGGCAGCTCCTCGACCAGCCGGGCGGCGATCTGCTCCAGGTGGGCGGCGGTCAGCCTCAGATGCTCCGTCAGCAGCTGCGGGTCAGGGTGGGCGCCCGGTGCACGGTCCAGGCGCTCGCGTTCGGCGACCATCGGGGCGGCCTGCTCGGCACGGTCGGCATCGGCTCCCCCGAGGCGCGCGAGGGCATCCCACACGTTCAAGGGCAGGCGACGGCGCCGGGCCCGATTGGCGCGGGCGGCGATCACGCCGGCGCCGCGCAGTGCGGCGCGGTGGACCAGCTCGAAGGCCTCCCGCGGATCGCTGTGCTGTAGGCGCTCGCCCTCGGCCAGGAGAGCGCGGGCACGGTCGAGGTCCGCCTGATCCTGGTCCAGACGGGACAGCAGCAGGCGCAGCGGGACCGTCGCGACACCGGATGCCGAAGCGCGGGCTCCTCGGGTGCGGATGGTGCTCATGTCTCCTCCTTTTGGGCTGGGCCTGTGCTCGACGGGTCTGGGGGCGGTGATGGCCATCGGCCGGGGCGATCCGTGGTCGCGTTCCGTGCTGTGCACGCTATGCGCGGGGTGTGACAGACGAGGTGCCAGAGCGCGGATTGTGGATGACGCACCGTTGTGGAGGAGAGGTGCGGACCGCTCCGCTGCGACGCGCTCTACAGTGGGGCGATGCCCCGCCGTGACCGCCCGCGCCGCACCAGCTTCGTCAGCCTCGGGCCGCTCGAGACCCCGATCCCGATCTCGACCGGCACCGCGCGCCTGAGCGTCGAGAACGACGGCTCCGTGCTGCTGGAGGTTAACGGCGTGCCCTCCTCCCATCTGCATCCCGAGCCGGAACACCTGGTGTTCGAGTACATGCGCTGGATGCTGCTGGTGATCGACCGGCACCTGGGGCTCTCCCCCGCCGATGGCGCATCCTCCGCCGCCGGTTCCGCGCGCAGCGCCGCGCAGATCGCGCACCTCGGCGGGGGCGGCTGCTCCCTGCCGCGTGCGATCACAGCCCGTCACCCGGCCTCCCGGCAGGTCGTCGTGGAGGTCGATGAGCTGTTGGCTCAGCAGGTGCGCACATGGTTCGATCTGCCGCGCTCCCCACAGCTGCGCCTGCGCATCGAGGATGCCGCGACCGCCCTGGCCGCCTGGCGGGAGGACCGCTTCGATGTGCTCGTGCGCGATGTGTTCGTCGGCGCGACGACACCGTCCTCGCTCACCTCGCTGGAGGCGGCGTGCCACGTCTCACGGGTGCTGCGGCCCGGCGGGATCTACCTCGCTAACTGCGCGGCCCCACCCGGCAGCGGGCTGATGGCCGATGAGGTGGCCACGCTCAGCGAGGTCTTCACCCACGTCGGCGTGATCGCTGAGCCGGCGCACCTCAGCGGCAAGCGGCGCGGCAACTGCGTGCTGCTGGCCTCCCAGGCCGAGCTGCCGGACGGGATCGATCGGGACCTGCGCTCCGACGCGGTCTCCGTACGCCTTGCCCCGCGCGCCCAGGTCCAGGCGCTGGCGCGCGCGGGCCGGGTGCTGGGCTGAGCATGCGAACGGCCCGGCCAGAGCGGGATGCTCTGGCCGGGCCGTGATGCTCGTCCCGAAGGACGCAGAGATCAGAGCGGGCGGACCTGCTCGGCCTGCGGGCCCTTATCTCCCTGCGTCACCTCGAACTCCACACGCTGGCCCTCGTCCAGCGAGCGGTAGCCGTCCATGTCGATCTTGCTGTGATGCACGAAGACGTCAGCGCCGCCCCCGTCGATCTCGATGAAGCCGTAGCCCTTCTCGGCGTTGAACCACTTGACCGAGCCCTGTGCCATACCTGTCACCTTCTGTGTCGTCCATCATCGGTCGCCTGGCGCGACCGCGGTGCCGCGTGAAGCCGTCCCCCGCAACAGCGGGTGGCGCATTGGTGCTCACCGCACAGGGATGCCGAAGCACCCGTGACGGACCGTCCTGCTGGAACTGCATCACCGCAACGCCGTCCATTCTGTCACGGCCGTGGCCTCCTTCACAGTGCGGAAGCTTCTCCGCGGTCACGAAGGAATAACGAACCGGCCGACGGGTGACCTGCCGGAGACATCGGCCCACGACCCGCGCGCTCAGCGGCCGCGCAGATCCTCCGGGCCGCCCTGGTCGTGATCGGCCAGGAAGCGCTCGAAGTGCTCGCCGATCTCATCGGCCGTGGGCAGATCCATCGTGGTCGCCAGCGGCGAATCCCCGTCGGAGTTCGCCACGGCGTCGTACTGCTCCTCGAGCGCGGCGACAATCTGGCGCACTTCGGCGTTCTGCTCCACAGTGGCCTGCAGCGCCGCAGCCGCCGCATCGGTCAGGTCCCCCAGATGCACGAGCGGCAGATCCAGCTCGGCGGCCTCGCTCACCCGGCGCAGCAGCGCCAGCGCCCCGGCCGGGAAGTCGGTGCGCGTGAGGTAGTGCGGGACCTGCGCGGCATACCCCATCGCGGGATGCCCGGCCCGGCCCAGGCGATGCTCCAGCAGCGCGCTGAAAGCTGCCGGCAGCACAAGCTCCACCCCGTCGGGATCCGGTCCGGTGCCCGGGGCGGGGGTGGCCCCGCTGCCCGGGCGGCCCAGCAGCTCCGGGTCATTGGCGTGGGCGAACAGGCCGATGGGCCGCGTGTGCGGCACCGCCATCGGCACCGCCTGCATGCCCACCACGCGCTCCACCTCGAAGTACTCCACGAGGTCGATAAGCGCCTCGGTGAGGCGCACCCACTGCAGGTCCGGTTCGGGCCCGGCGAGAAACAGGAACGGGCGGTCCGCCTCGTCGTACATGAGCGAGAGGGTCAGCTCCGGCAGGCTCACCTCGGTGTACGAGGTGCCATCGAACGTGGCCTGGGGGCGGGCGCCGCGGTAATCGATCAGCTCATCGGTGTCGAAGGTCACCAAGGGCAGGGTGCGCAGCTCATCGCGCAGATACTCGGCGGCGATACGGCAGGCACCACCGGCGTCCACCATCCCGGGCAGCGCATGCACGAGGGTCAGCCCGGTGCGGGGCACTGCCTGCAGCACCTCGCTGCTCTCGAAGCGGTAGAGGTCACGAGGGTCGCGCACGATCCACTCCTCCCTGCTGGTCGGCCTGACGAACGGCACCTGATGGCACACGCTCACAGGCCTGTCCACCATAATGGACCACTGCGCTCCGCCGCCGATCCGTGCGATCGCGGGGGGCGGACGCCGCCAGGACCACCTCGCTGAGGGGAGCAGCACCGTGCAGGATGCGGAGGACCGGATCGCCCGGGAGATCGGGAAGGAGCAGGCCTACGCCGATGTGCTCTACACCCGGTTGGATGAGCTGATCAGCCAGGTGGAGCGGAACCTCGATGAGATCCAGGGCTCGCAGCAGGCGTCCACCCATCAGAACCGCTCCGAGCGGGATGCCTTCATGACGCTGTACGAGGATCGGCTGTCGCTGCTGCGCTCGGTCTCCCGCAGCGTGGTGTTCGGGCGCTTGGACATGGATGATGCGGCACGCCACTACATCGGTCGCATCGGCCTGTTCACGCCCGAACGGGAGCAGCTGCTGGTGGACTGGCGCGCCCCCGCCGCCGCGGCGTTCTACCGCGCCACGAGCACTGAGCGTCTGGGCGTGCGGCTGCGCCGGCACCTGGTCAGCCGGAACCGCACCGTGGTGGGTCTCGAGGATGACGTGCTGGATCAGAGCGTGCTCGAGCAGGACCAGGGGGACCTGGTGCTGCAGGGCGAAGGGGCGCTGCTCGCCGCGGTCTCCGGCAAGCGCACGGGCCGCATGGGGGACATCGTCGCGACGATCCAGGCGGAACAGGACCGCATCATCCGCTCCGGCAACCGCGGCGTGCTGGTGGTGCAGGGCGGGCCGGGCACCGGTAAGACTGCGGTGGCGCTGCATCGGGCCGCATATCTGCTGTACACGCATCGGCGGCGTCTGGAGCACACGGGCGTGCTGATCATGGCACCGACGGCCGGGTTCCTGCGCTACATCGAACGGGTGCTGCCGAGCCTGGGCGAATCGGGGGTCGTGATGATGACGCCGGGCGACCTGTTCCCCGGGGTGCAGGCCACCGAGCATGACGACGATGAGGTGGCGCGTCTGAAGGGTGACGCGGCGATGGCCCAGCTGCTCTCGCGCGCGGTCAAGCAGCGCCAGCTCGTCCCCGAGCGCGATCAGCAGATTCGGCTGGATGGCACTGCACTGACTCTGGCCGCGGCCGATGTGCGGGCAGCCCGCAAGGAGGCCCGCGCCTCGCACAAGCCGCACAACGCCGCACGCACGGTGTTCGTGCGGGCGGCGTTAGACCGTCTGGTGGAGCGCTATGAGAAGGCGCTGCTGGCGGCCGGTACGACCGTGCTGCCGGAGGACCGCGGTGAGCTGCTGTCGGATCTGCGGCATGACCCGCAGGTGCGGCGCTGGTTGAACCTCGCGTGGCTGCCGTACACCCCGCAGGGCTTCCTGCGGATCCTGTTCGCGCACCCGGAGCGGCTGCGGGCTGCGGCACCGCGGGCGATCGCGGACCGGGTGGAGCTGTTGGTGCGGGACAAGGACGCCGCCTGGACCATCGAGGATGTGCCGCTGCTGGACGAGGTCGCCGAGCTGCTGGGCGAGGATTCCGCGCCGGCGGAGGCGAAGGCGCGCGATGACGAGGACCGTCGGCGCGCCGATGTGGAGTACGCCCGGCGGGTGATCGAGAACATCGATACCTCCGGCATCGTGCGTGCCGAGGATCTGGCGGAGCGGGTGAATCAGGTGCGCGATGGTCGCACGCTGGCCGAGCGGGCCTCCGCAGAGCGCTCCTGGACCTACGGGCACGTGGTGGTGGATGAGGCGCAGGAGCATTCGGCGATGTCCTGGCGCGCTCTCATGCGGCGCGCTCCGACGAAGTCCTTCACAGTGGTGGGGGATGTCGCGCAGACCTCCGCCGCGGGCGGCACCGCCTCGTGGACCGATGCCTTGGGCCCCTACGTCCAGGACCGCCTGGAGGTGGAGCATCTGACGGTCAACTACCGCACCCCGGCGCGGATCATGGATCGGGCGCTCGCGATGGCAGCGGCGCATGACCTCCCGGTGACCGAGGTGAGCTCGGTGCGTGACGGTGAGCGGGACCCGCTGTGGCAGCGCGTGGAGGCCGACGGCCTGGCCGATGGCGCCGCGCAGGCGGTCGCGGATCTCCTCGATGAGCGGATCGGACGGATCGCGGTGATCACCGTCGGCTCCCGCGTCGAGCAGGTTGCGGCGGCGCTGCGGGAGAAACCGCAGATGCCGACGGTGGGCCTGGGATCTGCCGGGGTGGATGACGAGGTCGCGGTGATGACGGCACAGGATGCCAAGGGCCTGGAGTTCGATGCGGTGGTGATCGTGGAGCCGGCGGAGCTGATCGATGAGCACGGCGCCGGAGACCTCTACGTGGCGATGAGCCGACCCACGCAGCATCTGGGGGCTGTGCACGCACGGGCGCTGCCAGCGGGCCTCCCTTGCTGAGCCTCGGGCAGAGCCCCAGGCCCGGGTGCGCAGGAAAAGCCCTGGGGCCCGGGTACGAAAAAGGTCGGCGGCCGTGGCTTCCCCTCCACGACCGCCGACCGGCGTGCACCTCAGCGGTGCACGAAGGACATCCTAAGCGCACCCGGCCGATGCTTTTGACCACTTTCCAGGATTCGTCCGGCCCGTCGTATGGACCGGACCGGATCACGGCTCAGGCGGCGTCGTCGGGCGCGGAGGACTGCTCGCGCAGCCGCTGGATCGCGGCCTCGAAGTCCTCCAGGGTGTCGAACCCCTGGTACACGCTGGCGAAACGCAGGAATGCCACGACGTCCAGCTCCTGGAGGGGCTGCAGGATCGCCAGGCCGACGTCGTGCGCGTCGATCTCGGCGACGCCGCTGGAGCGGATGTCCTCTTCGACCCGCTGGGCGAGGACGGCCAGCTGATCGTCGGTGACGGGGCGGCCCTGACAGGCCTTGCGCACCCCAGAGATCACCTTGGCCCGACTGAAAGGCTCGCTGACTCCGGAGCGCTTGAGCACTGACAGCGAGGCAGTCTCCGCAGTGGAGAAGCGGCGTGAGCAATTGGGGCACTGGCGACGTCGCCGGATGGTCGCGCCGTCATCGGACGTGCGCGAGTCCACAACGCGGGAGTCGGGGTGGCGACAGAACGGGCAGTGCATCCGCCCAGGGTACCGGCCCTGCTCAACATCAGCGCGCGGTTTCCGCCTCCGGGAGCTCGAGCACCTGACCGGCGGCGACCCGCGGGGTGCTCAGCTTGTTCAGCAGGCGCACTTCGGTGATGAACTCCTGCTCGCTCATGCCCGCGGGGGCATGGTCCTGGGCGAGCTCCCACAGGGTCTCGCCCTCCTGCACGGTGATCGTGACCGGGGCGGTGGCCTCATCCCCCGCGCGGGCGGAGGAGAGATCCAGGCTCAGCATCACGCCGACGGCGACCAGCAGCCCGAGCACGAAGGCGAGCGCCGTGAGCAGACGCCGACCCCGACGGGTGGGTTCGAGTCGAACGCGTGCGCGAGCGGCGGGCTCTGCCCGCTCGTCCTGCGCGGGGAAGGGAAGGACTGTGGCGGTCCCGTTGCGCATTCCGGTGCTCATATCCGAACTCCTGTTCGATCGAATGTGTGTGCGACGCTACCCGGGAGGAGTGCGACACGCAAGAGGCACCTCGAACATATGTTTGGATCGTGATGCGTGTCGCCCTACTCTGGGGTGCATGGACCACACAACCGCAGGGGTCCGACAGACGAACCGCGCCGAGCTCTGATCAGCCAGGATCAGGCAGAGTCGGCGCGGGGCGACCAGGCACGAACGACCGCATCCGAGAAGGACGAGCCACGCAGGAGGCCGCACGATGACGCCGAGCACCCCCGGACCCACCCGAGCGCAGGGTGACGTCCCGGCCGATGAGCGCACCGCAGGCCTGACCCGCCGCCAGCGGCTGATCCTGCAGACCGTCACTGAGATCGTGGCGCAGCGCGGCTACCCGCCCTCGATGCGGGAGATCGGCGATGCGGTGGGCCTGACCAGCTCCTCCTCGGTCGCGCATCAGCTGCAGACCCTCGAGGTCAAGGGCTTCATACGCCGCGATCCCAAGCGCCCGCGGGCGATGGAGGTGGTGATGCCGGAGGCCGATGACACCCCTGCTGTCCCGGAACCCGTCCCTGAGCTGAGCCCGAACTCGGTGTCCGTGCCGCTTGTGGGCCGGATCGCGGCCGGCGTACCGATTACTGCCGAGGAGCAGATCGAGGACGTCTTCACCCTCCCCCAGCGCCTAGTCGGCGATGGCGAACTGTTCCTGCTGCAGGTGGTGGGCGATTCGATGATCGACGCCGCGATCTGCGATGGCGACTGGGTGGTGGTGCGCTCGCAGGCGCATGCGGAGAAGGGCGAGATCGTCGCGGCGATGATCGACGGTGAAGCGACCGTGAAGACCTTCGTGCAGCGCGATGACCACGTCTGGCTCATGCCCCATAACCCCGCCTTCGCCCCGATCCTGGGCGATCACGCGGAGATCCTCGGGAAGGTCGTCGCGGTCCTGCGTGCCGTGTGAGCGGTCGCCGCACCGGGGCCGTCGGCGCGCAATCCGGAGCGGCCAGCGGTCAGTACAGCTCGGTGATCCCAGTCAGCGGTCGGCGAGACGACGCAGCGCGCCGAGCGCGATCTGCGGATCTGCGGTGGGCCACAGCGGTGGCATCGCCTCCCGCAGGAAGGAGCCGTAGCGGGCGGTGGATAGGCGCGGATCCAGCACCGCGACCATGCCTCGGTCCTCGACAGTGCGGATCAGCCGCCCCGCCCCCTGCGCCATGAGCAAGGCCGCATGCTGGGCGGCGACGCGCATGAATCCGTTCCCTCCCTGCTGCGCCACCCGCTCCTGCCGGGCGGACATCAGCGGGTCATCGGGCCGCGGGAACGGGATCCGATCGATCGTCACCAGGCGCAGGGAGTGTCCGGTGACATCCACCCCCTGCCACAGCGTGATGGTGCCGAACAGGCTCGCATCCTCGTCCTCACGGAAGATCCGCACCAGGTTCGCCATGGAGTCCTCGCCCTGGACCGCGAGCGGCAGGTCGAGGCGGGCGCGCACATGTTCCGCGGCGATCTCCGCCCCGCGGCGCGAGGAGAACAGACACAGCGCCCCGCCACGGGAGGCGTCCACCAGCTCCGTGAGGTGGTCGAGCATCGCCAGGCTCGGTCCGTCCCGGCCGGGCGCGGGCAGATGCGCGGCGGTGTAGAGGATGCCCTGGCGTCGGTAGGCGAAGGGGCTGCCCACGTCCAGGCCTGCCCAGGAGCCGGCATCGGGCAGGGGTGGCAGGTCCTCGGGGCCGATGCGGTCCGCCCGAGCGAGCCCCACCTCCCCGGCGGCGGGTTCGAAGCGACCGCCGAGCGCGAGGGTCGCAGAGGTCAGGATGGCGGTGCGGTCCTCGAGGATCGCCCCGCGCATGGCTCCGGCGACGCTGAGCGGGGCCACCTGCAGGCTGGTGCGGCCGGTGGCCTGAGAGCGGGATACCGACACCACGTCATCCTCGGCCGGATCCAGCAGACGCTCGCTGACGTCAATGATCTCCTGCAACGCGGCACGCGCGCTCTTGCGAGCCCCGGCCTGGGAATCATCTCCAGCGTCTCGGGCATCGGAGTGGGCGGTGCGCGCCTCGGTGCGCACCTGCGCGATCGCATCGGCCAGACGCTCGGGCAGATCGGTGGTGACCCGGCCGTCGGGGGCGAGTTCGAGGGCGGCGCGCAGCTCCTCCCCGGCATCATCGAGGGCGGTGGCGGCCACGCCGATGCCGCGCAGGTCCCGCACAGTGCCGCGCAGCATCCCGGGGGTGAGCTGTTCGGTGACGGCGCTCGTGACGCGGGAGGTGAGGTCATGGGCCTCGTCGAACACCACCACATCGTGGTCGGGGATGATGCCGTGGCGATCGAAGGCGTCGATGGCCAGCAGCGCGTGGTTGGTCACCACGAGATCGACCTCTCGCGCGAGCTCGCGGGAGCGTTCGGCGAAGCAGTCCTCGAGGAAGGGGCAGTGGGAGGATATGCACTGGGTGCCGGTGACTGAGACCTGCCGCCAGGCGCGGTCGGAGACGGCGTCCTCGAGGGAGTCGCGGTCCCCGCTGTCGGTCTCCTCCGCCCAGGCGCGCAGGCGCTTGACCTGGTCTCCCAGGCGTTCGGTGCCGGTGCCATCGCTACCGCGGGACGTCTCGGCGAACAGGGCGCCGGGCTCGATGTCCACGGGGTAGCCGCCGGCGAGCTTGTGCTTGCACACATAGTTCGCCCGCCCCTTGAGCAGTGCGAAGGTGGGAGTGCGCGGCAGGTGCGGAGCCAGGGCCTCCACCAGGCGTGGCAGGTCCTTGCGGACGATCTGGGTCTGCAGCGCGATGGTGGCGGTGGAGACGACGACGGGGCGGCCGCTGACCAGGGCGTGGCGCAGGGCTGGGACCAGGTAGGCGAGGGATTTGCCGGTGCCCGTGCCGGCCTGGACCAGCAGGTGGCGCTGGCCGGACATGGCGGTGTCCACCGCTTGGGCCATAGCGCTCTGGCCGGGCCGGGGGCTGCCGCCGATCGCCTCGACGGCCGCGTCCATCAGCCGCTGCAGGGGGATGTCCGCCGCCGTCGGCGCGCTGGGGTGTGGCTCGGGGGCGGTCATCGCATCAGGCTAGCCGGGGCACGGCGGGTCCCCGCACCCGCCGCGCCGCCGGGCTAGGCCCGACCCTGGACCGTCTGCCCTGCCCCTCGGCGCCCGCCCCGGCCCCGCGGCGCCTGCCCTGTCCTCTGCGCTTCGCACTTTTCCTGCCATCCGCGTGCGGAACATGCCAGGAACAGTGCGAAACGTACGGGGTGTGACGCAGCCTCAGGCGCTTTCGTGCAGCTCGGCGGCAAGGGCCTCGTCGACCCGGGCGTGCAGGCGCGTGCCTTCCATGAGGTGCTCCTCGACCAGCACTTCGCCGGTGGTGTGCGCACGCGAGACGAGATCCCCCCGCGAGTAGGGCACCACCAGGTCCACCTCCACGGCGGGCCGCGGCAGGCGCTCGGCGATCAGTGCGCGCAGCTCCTCGATGCCCTCGCCGGTGCGGGCGGAGACGACGGCGGAATCCCCCACCTGGCTGCGCAGGCGCGCGATCGTCTCCGGCGCGGCGATATCCGCCTTGTTCAGGACGATGATCTCCGGCACGTCGAAGCCGTCGATCTCGCCGAGCACCGTGCGCACCGCGGTGATCTGCCCCTCGGGGTCGGGGTGAGAGGCGTCCACGACGTGCAGCAGCAGGTCGGCGTCCCCTACCTCTTCGAGGGTGGAGCGGAAAGCCTCCACCAGCTGGGTGGGCAGGTGGCGGACGAAGCCGACGGTATCGGCGTAGGTGAACTCCCGCCCGTCGGGGGTGACGGAGCGGCGGACCGTCGGATCCAGGGTGGCGAACAGGGCGTTCTCCACCAGCACCCCGGCGCCCGTGAGGCGGTTCAGCAGGGAGGACTTCCCGGCGTTGGTGTACCCGGCGATCGCGACCGACGGCACCTGGTGGCGGGTGCGCTCGGCACGCTGGGTGGCGCGGCCGGGAGTCATGGCCTTGATCTCGCGGCGCAGCTTGGCCATGCGGTCACGGATGCGCCGACGGTCCAGCTCGATCTTCGTCTCACCGGGGCCGCGTGAGCCCATCCCCGCGCCGCCGGCGGCGATGCGGCCACCGGCCTGCCGGGACATCGACTCGCCCCAGCCGCGCAGGCGCGGCAGGAGGTATTCGAGCTGGGCGAGCTCCACCTGCGCCTTGCCCTCACGGGACTTGGCGTGCTGGGCGAAGATGTCCAGGATCAGGGCGGTGCGGTCGATGACCTTGACCTTGACGATGTCCTCGAGGGCGCGGCGCTGGCCGGGGCCCAGCTCGCCATCGGCCACGACGGTGTCTGCTCCGCAGGCGGCGACGATGTCGGCCAGTTCAGCGGCTTTGCCCTTGCCGAGGAAGGTGGCGGGATCGGGGTGGGCGCGGCGCTGCAGCACACCGTCGAGCACCTGGGAGCCGGCGGTCTCGGCGAGCGCAGCGAGCTCCCGCAGGCTCACTTCCGCCTCCTCGGCGTTGCCGGAGGTGTACAGGCCTGCGAGCACGACCTTCTCCAGGCGCAGCTGGCGGTACTCGACCTCGGTGACGTCCTCGAGCTCGGTGGACAGTCCCGCGACGCGACGCAGGGCCTGCCGGTCGGCGAGGTCCAGCTGCTCGCCGTCGGTCTGGGAGGAGTAGGTCACCGCGGAGACGGAGGCATCGCCGCGCGCGAGGATCCGTGCGGTGAGCGGGTCGCGGGAGGGCTGCTCCGTCGTGCTCGCGCCTGATCCCGTGCCGGTCTCCGCGACGTCGGTGTCGGGGGTGGGGTCGGGGTGGAAGGCGATGGGCACGATCTGGGAGCTCCTCAGGTTCGGGAATCGGCGCCGGTCGGCGCGGACGGTCGCACCAGGATCCCACGGGCGCATTCGCGGGTCGAGGGATTTTCGCGCAGGGCACAGCGGGGAGGGCGGCGTCTCCCGCGGTGCAGACCTCCCCTCCCGCCTATCCGGGTCCCGACGCTGCCGTGCGCTCCGTATCCTGGCGCGGTGGCTGAGCATTACTTCACCCCCTCCCCCGGCACCGATGACCGGCGTCTCCCGCTGCGAGTGCGTCTGGCCGGGCGGGAGCTGGATCTCGTCTCGAGCGCGTCGGTGTTCAGCGGCCGGGGTCTGGACAAGGCGACGGCGGTGCTGCTGGATCGGCTGGATGAGATCACGCTGCCGCCGCCGGACGGGCGGATCCTGGATCTGGGCTGCGGCTGGGGGCCGATCGCGCTGACCGCTGCACTCGAGCATCCGGACGCCGAGGTGTGGGCGGTGGATGTCAGTGAGCGAGCCCGCGAGCTGACGGCGGAGAATGCGCGGCGTGCCGGGGTGGCCGTGCGGGTGTGCGCCCCCGACGAGGTGCCCGACGAGATCGCCTTCGATGCGATCTGGTCGAATCCGCCGATCCGGATCGGCAAGCCGGCGCTGCATGCGCTGCTGCTGCAGTGGATGGCGCGTCTGGCGCCGACGGGCACCGCGGCGCTCGTGGTGGGCAAGAATCTGGGGGCGGATCCGCTCGCGCGGTGGCTCGGCGAGCAGCTGCCCGAGCGGGAGGTCAGCAAGCGGGCGAGCGCCAAAGGATTCCGGGTGCTCGAAGTAGGCCCGGCCACCTAAGGCATAAAGCCTGGCCCGAGGCTCCTCCGGCTCGGCCGGGCTCGGGGCCCTGGGGCTCGGCCTGGCCCGGGGCCCTGGGGCTCGGCCTGGCCCGAGGCTCCTCCGGCTCCGCGCTGCGTCAGGCGAGCAGTGTCCCGTCGGCCACGAGGCGGGCGGGGCCGGTCAGCAGCACCTCGCCGTCCTCGGCCCAGCCAACCTGGAGCCGCCCGCCGGGGACATCCACCGTCCAGGGCGCGCCCGTCGTGTCCTCGGCGCGCTGCGCGGCGGCAACCGCGACGGCGGCGACGCCAGTGCCGCAGGAGCGGGTCTCTCCCACACCGCGCTCGTGAACACGCATCGCCACATGGTGGTCTCCGCGCTGGGAGACGAGCTCGATGTTCGCTCCGGCCTCCGGGTCGGGGTCCAGGGCCGGGCGCTCGGCGAGGTCGAGGTCCGCCAGCTCCACATCGGCTGGGAGGAAGGCGACGGCATGGGGGTTGCCCATGTCCACATCGGTGACGGCGAGGCGCTGCCCGGCGATCTGCACAGTGCGTCCGTTCTGCGCGGCGCGGCTGGTGCCCATGCCCACGCGCACGCTCCACTCGCCTCCCACCTGCTCGGGGACGGCCATGATCTGCACCGTGCGGGTACCGGCGCGGGTGTGGAGGGCGAACTCGTCCGCGGTGACATGGCCGTGGCGGCGCAGGTGGGCGGCGAGGACCCGCACGCCGTTGCCGCACATCTCGGCGATCGAGCCGTCGGCGTTGCGGTAGTCCATGAACCATTCAGGGGCGCCCGTCGGGGCGTCGATCCCGGCGGCGCGGGTGCGCACCGCGCGGATCACCCCGTCCCCGCCGATGCCCGCGCGACGGTCGGCGAGGGCCGCGACGGTGGCGGCGTCGAGGTCCAGGGCGCCGTCGGGATCATCGAGGATCACGAAGTCGTTCTCGGTGCCGTGGCCGATGGTGAAGGCGAGGGGCGCAGACATGCCCCGAGCCTACGACTGCTCAGGTGGCGTGCCGGGCAGCAGCGCGAGCGCCTGGGCGGTGAGCTCGCGCGCATCGGCGGATCCGGCATCCAGCCAGCGCACCCGCTCGTCGCGGCGGAACCAGGTGTCCTGTTTGCGCACCAGGCGCCGGGTGCCCACGATCGTGGCCTCGATCGCCTCGGCGCAGCTCAGCGTCCCATCCAGCACCGCGAGGCCCTGTTCGTAGCCGATCGCGCGGCGGGCGGTGAGGCCCTGGTCCAAGCCGGCCGCACGCAGGGAGCGGATCTCCTCGAGCAGTCCCTGCTCGACCATGCGGTGCACGCGACGGCTGATGCGCTCGTGGAGGATCGGGCGGGGCCGATGGACGCCGATCTGGGTGGTGGTCGGGTCGAGGTAGCGCGGGCGCGGCAGGAAGGCGGCGAAGGGCTGGCCGGTCAGCTCTCCGACCTCGAGAGCGCGCACGATGCGGCGGGCATCGCCGGGGCCGATGGTGCGCGCAGCCTCTGGGTCGCGCGCGGCGAGCTCGGCGTGCAGCGCAGCGGTGCCTTCGGTAGCAATGCGCTGCTCATAGCGCTCTCGCACCGCGGGGTCGGTGGGCGGGAAGGCGATGTCATCGAGGACGGCGCGCAGGTAGAGCCCGGATCCGCCGACGAGGATGGGGGTGCGGCCGCGGGAGCGGATCGCGGCGATCGCGGCGCGGGCCTGCTGCTGGTAGGCAGAGACGCTGGCCTCGTCGGTGACGTCCAGGACATCCAGCAGGTGGTGCGGGATGTCAGCGCGCTCGGCGGGGGTGACCTTGGCGGTCCCGATATCCATACCGCGGTAGAGCTGGAGCGCATCGGCGTTGATGATCTCCCCGTCCAGGGCTTGGGCGAGGGAGATGCCGAGCTCGGATTTTCCGGTGGCGGTCGCGCCCACCACGGCGAGCAGCGGCGGCACGGGGCGCTGCGGGCGCTCGGGCGCCGGGGGCGCTGGGGCCGCGGGCGGGCAGGCGTCCGGGCTGGCGGCTTCCGGGCTGGTGGGCATGGGATTGACTGTAGTCGGGGCCGACGGACGCCCGCCCGTCGGCGCGGGGTGGGAGGGTCAGCGGGATCACCCCTGGTGCTCAGGTGATGCCAGGGGTGAAGGAGTAAGGTGTCCGATGTTCCGCGGCCGACGGGGCCTGTCCCGGGCCGCCCCTACGTCACCCGCGAGGTTGGAAGTGACTGCACCGAACGAGTCCCAGCGCCGCATGGACTCGGCCGATGGTCTGGCCCCCCTGTCCCTGGAGCGTGTCGAGCAGGCGCTGTCGCGCCTGGGCTACTGCTTCGTCGAGGACGAGGAGCATGAGGACGTGCTGCGCGCCCGGTTCGACGACTACCGATTCCACTTCGCGATCGCCGGAGAGGATCACGGGGTGCTGCAGACCCGCGGGCGCTGGAGCCACTCGGTGGACATCTCCCGCAAGGTCGAGATGGTCAAGCTCTGCAATGAGTGGAACATGAACCGCATCTGGCCCAAGGTCTATGTGCGCCGCGAGTCCGAAGGACTGCTGGGCGTGTACGGGGAGCTGGTCTCCGATTTCCGCGCCGGGGTGCTGGATGCGCAGATCGAGGGGGCGATCAAGTGCGGGCTCAGCACCGTGATCGCGTTCTTCCACAGCCTCGAGGAGCGTCTGGGCCCGGAGATCGACGACCTGGACAGCTGAGCGCCGCACACGCTGCGCGCCGCACGCACAGCGTGAGCCGCCCGGCCGCAGGCACCTCGCCGTGAAGAGGCTAGCGCTGCACGGAGGTCTGCGCTGTGCGGGCGTCGGCGCTTCGGGGAGATCCCCGCCGTGGGGAGGACCCCTCAGGAGCGGCGCAGGCTCGGCATCCCGAGCGTGACTGGGCCGCTCGGTGCCGCGCCGCTGCCGGTGCCGCAGCTGGCATCGAGCCCCAGCTCCCCCGCCTCCCAGGCGTCACCGGAGCGGGTGCGCCGCACCGCGAAACGCCCCGGGGCGCTGTGCTCGCCGGGTGCCAGCTGCAGGGCGCTGTCGGCGATGAGGTAGTGCGGGGCGGCGCGCGTGACGGTCACATCCACCAGATCGCCCGGGCGAGGCCGCGCCGTCTCCGGCAGATCTGCGGGCAGAGCGAAGTGCACCAGGCGGTGGTCGCGAGCCCGGCCCGACAGGCGCCGGGTCTCCTGATCGCGGTCCCCCTCCCCTTCGGCGACGAGGACCTCGACAGTGCGGCCTTCGAGCTTCTGGTTCTCCTCGAACGTGATCCGGTCCTGCAGCGCAATGAGGCGCTCGAACCGTTCCTGCACGACGGCCTTGGGGATCTGGTCTTCCATGGTCGCGGCGGGTGTGCCGGGGCGGATGGAGTACTGGAAGGTGAAGGCGCTCGAGAAGCGGGACGCCTCGACCACCTCGAGGGTCTGCTGGAAGTCCTCCTCGGTCTCCCCGGGGAATCCCACGATGATGTCCGTGGTGATCGCAGCCTCCGGGATGCGCTCGCGCACCTTCTCCAGGATCCCCAGGAACTTCCTGGAACGGTAGGAGCGGCGCATGGCCTTCAAGATGCGGTCAGAGCCGGACTGCAGCGGCATGTGCAGCTGCGGCATGACGTTCTCAATTTCGGCCATCGCGTCGATGACGTCATCGGTGAACATGGCCGGGTGGGGGCTGGTGAACCGCACCCGCTCGAGCCCGTCGATCTCTCCACAGGCGCGCAGGAGCTTCGCGAAGGCGCCGCGGTCGCCGAACTCCACGCCGTAGGAGTTCACGTTCTGGCCCAGCAGCGTCACCTCGATCGCGCCGGAGTCCACGACGTCACGCACTTCGGCGAGGATTTCCCCGGGGCGGCGGTCCTTCTCCTTGCCGCGCAGCGAGGGGACGATGCAGAAGGTGCAGGTGTTGTTGCAGCCCACGGAGATCGACACCCAGGCTGCGTAGGCGCTCTCTCGCTTGGTGGGCAGCGTGGAGGGGAACACCTCGAGGGATTCGAGGATCTCCACCTCGGCCTGCTTGTTGTGGCGGGCCCGGTCCAGCAGCACCGGCAGGGAGCCGATGTTGTGCGTGCCGAAGACGACGTCCACCCAGGGGGCACGCTCGACGATGACGGAGCGGTCCTTCTGCGCCAGGCAGCCGCCCACGGCGATCTGCATGCCGGGATTCGCGTCCTTGCCGGGGCGCAGATGGCCCAGGGTGCCGTACAGCTTGTTCGCCGCGTTCTCGCGCACCGCGCAGGTGTTGAACACCACGACGTCCACCTCACCCTTGCGGGGGTCGGCGGTCTCCGGCGCGGCGACGTAGCCGGAGGACTCCAGCAGACCGGTCAGGCGCTCGGAGTCGTGGACGTTCATCTGGCAGCCGAAGGTGCGCACCTGATAGGTGCCGCGCGGGGCTGCATCGGACACAGGCAGGGCAGTATCGGCAGGGGCGGTGATGTCTGTGCTCATCGGAGAATCAGCACGCAGCGAGGGGTCGGCAGTCATGGTGGATCCAGGGTACGGGGCATCCCCCGCCTCGTCGGCGGCCGGGGACGTCGGATCGCTCACGCCCGGTCGGCGGCGCGACGCAGCTCCCCGGAGATGACGTGCACCGCCATGTCCCCCGGATAGCCCTTGCGGGTCAGCAGGGCATCGAGCCTGCGCGCCAGGCGTCGCCGGTGCGCACCGTCGCGTTCCCGGCGCAGGCGGCGACGGTCCTGGGTATCCAGGCGCGAACGCACGAGCTCGCGGCAGCGCTGCTCCTCGCTGTCCTCCCCCGCGGCAAGAGCCGCATCGATGTGGACCTCCTCGACCTGTTTGGCGACGAGCTCGCGGCGCAGCGCTTCATCCCCGAGGCCGCGCAGCTCGCGGCGCTGGCGGACCCATTCCGCGGCGAAGGCCGCATCATCCAGCAGATCGGCGCGCTCCAGGCGGTCGATGACCTCCTGGGCGAGCGCCGCGGGCACGGCGGGCTCAGCGAGCTTGCTGCGCAGCTCTCCCTCCGAGCGGGCGCGGGTGGCGAGCAGACGCATGAGGTGACGGCATTCGCGCACCACGGTGCGTTCACGCTCGATCGCCTCCGGATCCGCGCCCGGCCGCTCGCGCTCGAGGATCTCCCGGGTGCGCCGCTGCAGCTCGCTGCGCACCCGCGCATCCGGATCGGCGATGCCGACGCCCCGCGGGGCATCGGCATCGCGCGGTGAGAAGGATGTCATCGGCGGGTGATCCGGGGATCAGATGGTGGCCGGGACGTCCTCGTCGAGGAACTCGTCCTCCCCGAGGGCGGCGTCCCCCTCTGCCGGGGCCTCCGGCTGCGCGGCGTACTTGCCCACCCCCAGGGTGCGCAGGATCTTCTCCTCGATCTCTGCGGCGAGGTCCGGGTTGTCCCTCAGGAACTGGCGGGAGTTCTCCTTGCCCTGGCCCAGCTGGTCTCCCTCATAGGTGAACCAGGCTCCGGACTTGCGGACGATCCCGTGCTCGACGCCGAGGTCGATCAGGCCGCCCTCGCGGGAGATGCCCTCGCCGTAGAGGATGTCGAACTCGGCCTGCTTGAAGGGCGGGGCCATCTTGTTCTTGACGATCTTGACGCGGGCGCGGTTGCCCACCGCGTCGGAGCCGGTCTTGAGGGTCTCGATGCGACGGATGTCCATGCGCACCGAGGCGTAGAACTTCAGGGCCTTGCCGCCGGTGGTGGTCTCGGGGCTGCCGAAGAACACGCCGATCTTCTCGCGCAGCTGGTTGATGAAGATCGCGGTGGTACCGGAGGCGGACAGGGCGCCGGTGAGCTTGCGCAGCGCCTGGGACATCAACCGGGCCTGCAGACCCACGTGGGAGTCACCCATCTCGCCCTCGATCTCGGCCTTGGGCACCAGGGCGGCCACGGAGTCGATCACCACGATGTCCAGCGCCCCGGAGCGGATCAGCATGTCGGTGATCTCCAGGGCCTGCTCGCCGGTGTCCGGCTGGGAGACCAGCAGGGCGTCGGTATCCACGCCGAGCTTCTTGGCGTACTCCGGGTCCAGGGCGTGCTCCGCGTCGATGAACGCGGCGATGCCGCCGTTGCGCTGAGCGTTGGCGACCGCGTGCAGGGCCACGGTGGTCTTGCCGGAGGACTCCGGACCGTAGATCTCCACGATGCGGCCGCGAGGCAGACCACCGATGCCGAGCGCGGCATCCAGGGCCACCGAACCGGTGGGGATCACCTCGACCGGCGGGCGGGTGTCATCCCCCAGACGCATGATCGAGCCCTTGCCGAACTGGCGGTCGATCTGCGCGAGGGCGTTGTCGAGCGAGGAGGCGCGGTCCTTGGTGGCGGACTTCGAAGCTGCCATGTGCGTGTTCCTTCCTGGGGTGCCGGGTGTGCCGACGTCGTGTCCGTGTATGGCCACAGTAGGAGCCGACCCCGACATTCGCCGCAGGCCCCGCCCGATTGTGGATGACGGGGCATTGTGGAGGAGAGGTCGAGATGGCGGCCGGTGGGGCCGTCGCAGCACACAGTACCGAACAGATGTTCGAATGGGTGATGCTGCGGCGGCGTGTCGCGCGGCGTGTCTCGCGTGTCTCACGCCTCCCGACGCACTGCTGGTCATGCTCCGTGCACCGGGGAGCTCACCGCGCCCCGCGCCCATCCGCACCGTCGGCACCTCAGCGGCGGCGCTGCTCGGGCGGAACCTCCCAGCGGTCAGCCTCGGGCACATCCATGGCATCGCACAGCGCGGTCCACACCCGACGCACGGCGACCCCGCGCTCGAGGGCTTCGTGGGCGGTCAATCCGCCCACCTCCTCAAGCACGAGGTCGGTGGTGTAGGCGCGGGCCAGAGCCGGTCCGAAGACGTGCTCCGACAGCTCCGTGAACTCGCTGCGGCGCACCTCAGTGCGCGCCGACCAGCGGGGCAGCGTCGTCGGCCAGCCCCTCCGGGACGGTGTCCGGGATGGTGACGTGCTCAGCCACGGCGATGCGCTCGGAGACCTCGCGCAGCACGTAGGACAGCGGCAGGCCGAGGGCGTCAGTCACGGAGACCAGCAGCTCGCTGGAGGCCTCCTTCTGGCCGCGCTCGATCTCGCTGAGGTAGCCGAGGGACACGCGGGCGTCGGAGGACACCTGCCGCAGGGTGCGGCCCTGGGCGCGACGGGCTTCGCGCAGGACGTCTCCGAGCTCCTGACGGAACAGGATCATGGGCCTTCCTCCTTTCATCGGGCTCGCGGGCGGCGTGTGCTGAAGCCGGATCGCGGGTCTGCGGTGCCGGGTGCCGCCGGGGTGGTTCTGGGGCATCTGCCGGGCCGTCGGGGCCCGGTGGATCGAACTCATCACGACTCTTCCAACGCCGCTGCCCGCTTCCGTGTTCCCCGCAGTGTAGTGGCACACGTCCGAATGCCCGCTGGGTGCCGTGCTCCATTGTGGATGACGCGTGCCTGGGGAGGAGAGGTCACGCGCGGCGCGGGCTCTCCTGGGCCGGGCGGTCCACGTGCTCGGACAGCAGCTGGAGGGCTGCCTCCACGCTCGCGGCACGCACCGCCGCCCGATCCCCGCTGAGATGCACCTCACGGGCGAGTGGCTCGGCGCCGCGCCGGGCCAGGCCCAGCCAGACCGTCCCGGCGGGCACCCCGCGCTCATCGGGCCCGGGCCCAGCCACACCCGTGGTGGAGACCGCGAGATCCGCGGCATACAGCTCGAGGGCGCCGCGCGCCATCTGTCGAGCGACCTCCGCGGTGACCGCTCCCTCGCGGGCCAGCAGCTCCGCACCGACGCCCAGCACGCGCGTCTTGGCATCCAGGCTGTAGCAGGCCGCTCCCCCGACGACGGTGGCGCTCGCCCCGGGCACATCCACCAGGCGCGCCACGAGGGCCCCGGCCGTGAGGGATTCGGCGGTCGCCAGACGCAGGTCCTGCGCGATGGCCGCGGCCACCAGCGCGGTGGGGTCGATGCGCTCCCCCGGCACCGAGGCGGTCATGCCCGGTTCGTGCCGCCAGCGAGGGCCTCGCGGCGCAACCGCAGACCGTCCTTGAGGTTCACCAGCCCCGACCACACGGTGAGGATCACGGCGATGAGCACGAGCGTCCAGCCGATCCAGTAAGCCGGAGGCCACCACAGCTCGAAGGGCAGCAGGCAGAAGGTGATCGCCATGGTCTGGAAGACCGTCTTGAGCTTGCCGGCCCAGTTCGCCGGCAGTGCCCCGTGAGAGAGGATCGTGAAGCGCATGATGGTGATCCCGAACTCGCGCACGAGGATCAGGATCGTCATCCACCAGGGGATGTAATCCCACACCGAGAGCATGATGAAGGCGGCGCCGGTGATGGCCTTATCGGCGATCGGGTCGACGATCTTGCCGAAGTCCGTGATGAGGTTCCGCGAGCGGGCCAGGTGGCCGTCCAGGGCATCGGTCGCCATCGCCACCAGGAACACGGCGGTCACCAGCAGGCGTCCGCCCACCGATTCGGCATGCACCACCGCGAGCCACACGAACACCGGCACCATGGCGCAGCGCAGCATCGTGAGGATGTTAGCGATGTTCCACAGGGGGGCCTGCGGGGCGGCCGGTGCGCTCATGGTCTCTCCTTGGCTACAGGGGGCCGACGGGGCGGCCGCGGCAGATGCGATGACGTGGAACAGGCGGGGCGGCTCAGCGGCCCGTCAAGCTCCAAGCGTCCTCGGAGTCGGGGTCCTCGCCGTCATCGTCGTAGTAGTCGATCGCGTGCTCGCTGCCATCCTCGGCGAGGGGGTCCGTGCCGTAGCGGTCATCCTGCTCGGCGTGCCCTTCGGCGCTGGCTGCGGCAGCAGCCGCGTCGGTGTCCACAGCATCATCGGCGTAGGGTTCGCTCTCGCCGGCAGTGACCGGTGCGGGATCCTCCTCCTCGCCGCGGATGCGGGCGAGGGCCGTTCCCAGGTCATCGGGGTGGATGAGGACGTCACGGGCCTTGGATCCCTCGGAGGGGCCGACGATCTCGCGGGACTCCAGCAGGTCCATCAGACGGCCGGCCTTCGCGAAGCCGACGCGCAGCTTGCGCTGCAGCATCGAGGTGGAGCCGAACTGTGTGGTGACCACGAGCTCCGCGGCCTGCAGCAGCACATCGAGATCATCACCGATGTCATCGTCGATCTGCTTCTTGGCCGCCGCGACGGTGACATCCTCGCGATAGTTCGGCTTCATCTGGCTCTTGACGTGGTCGACGACCTTGTGGATCTCCGACTCGTTGACCCACGCACCCTGGACGCGCATGGGCTTGGCCTTGCCCATCGGATGGAACAGGGCATCGCCCTGACCGATCAGCTTCTCTGCGCCGGGTGCATCGAGGATCACGCGCGAATCCTGCAGGGAGGAGGTGGCGAACGCGAGGCGGCTGGGCACGTTGGCCTTGATGATGCCGGTGACCACATCGACCGACGGGCGCTGCGTGGCGAGGATCAGGTGGATCCCGGCGGCGCGGGCCAGCTGGGTGATGCGCTGGATCGAGGCCTCCACGTCCCGCGGGGCGACCATCATGAGGTCCGCGAGCTCATCGACCACGACCAGCAGGTACGGGTACGGGGCGAGCTTGCGCTCGGAACCGGGCGGGGGCGTGACCTCCCCGGCACGCACCGCCTTGTTGAAGTCATCGATGTGCTTGAAGCCGAACGCCGCGAGGTCGTCGTAACGGGCGTCCATCTCCCTGACCACCCATTCGAGGGCCTCGGCGGCCTTCTTGGGGCTGGTGATGATCGGGGTGATCAGGTGCGGGATGCCCTCGTAGATCGTGAGCTCCACGCGCTTGGGGTCCACGAGCACCATGCGCACCTCCTCCGGGGTGGAGCGCATGAGGATCGAGGTGATCATGGAGTTGACGAAGGAGGACTTACCGGCGCCGGTGGCGCCCGCGACCAGCAGGTGCGGCATCTTCGCGAGGTTCGCCACGACGTAGCCGCCCTCGACGTCCTTGCCCACGCCCATCACCATCGGATGCTCATTACGGCGCGCGACGGGGCTGCGCAGCACATCGCCGAGCGCGACGGTCTCGCGGTCGGTATTGGGGATCTCGATGCCGATGGCCTTCTTGCCGGGGATCGGCGAGAGGATGCGCACATCGGCGCTGGCCACCGCGTAGGCGATGTTCTTGTCGAGCGCGGTGACCTTCTCGACTTTGGTGCCCGGCGCAAGCTCCACCTCGTAGCGGGTGACCGTAGGGCCGCGGGAGAAGCCGACCACGTCGGCGTTGACCTTGAACTGCTCGAAGACCTCCTCGAGCGCGGAGACCACGCGGTCGTTGGTCTCCGAGCGGGTCTTGTGCGGCGGGCCCTCGATGAGGAAGTCGGAGTCGGGGAGGGTGTAGACGATGTCCCCGGCCAGCTCGAGCTGCTCCCCGGCACGCGGCAGATCGCCCATCGGCGGGGGCACCAGCTCGGGCTTCTCCTGTGCGGCGGGCTTCGTCGCGACCGGCTGCGTGGGCTTCGGCGCCCCAGCGGCGGGCTTCGCACCGCCCTTCGCGGTGGGCATCGGGGTGGTCGCACCCGCGCCCTTCTCGGGGA
Source organism: Brachybacterium sp. Marseille-Q7125 (assembly GCF_023062615.1). NCBI lineage: Bacteria > Bacillati > Actinomycetota > Actinomycetes > Micrococcales > Dermabacteraceae > Brachybacterium > Brachybacterium sp. Marseille-Q7125. Next base: position 38,686 of record NZ_JALLAL010000010.1, read on the forward strand.
AGGTCTTGGCGCGCTGGTTCTCGTCCTGGACCACGTCGAAGACTTCGGTGGGGTCCTCGGGAGCGCCGCGGCGCGGCCCCGCGGCCGCTGCGGAGGCGGCCTTCTTGCGGCCGCGTCCCTTGCGGCCCCGGCCCGGACCGCCCTCCTCGACCCCCTGTTCAAAGGCCTCATCGCCCGCGTAGCCGAAGGTCTCGTGGTCGCGCTCGGCGGCCTCGGCCTCCTTCTCCTGGCGGGTCCGGCGTCGCGTGCGACCGGCCGGCTGCACCGCAGTCTCCTGCTCATGCAGCGCGGGATCGGGCCGGCGCGGACGAAGGCCGAAGGCGATGCGCTCCTCGTCCTCCTCCTCGCTGCGGCCCACGAGCTCGTCGTACACGCCGCGCACGCGAGAGGGGATCGACTCCACCGGCGTGGCGGTCAGCACGAGCACACCGAAGGCGATGACCAGGGCGTACAGGATGATCACGGCGACCGGGGGCAGCAGCGCGATCAGCGGGGCGGCGGCGAGATAGCCGAGCACGCCACCGCCGCGGGCGAGGGCGGCGATGCCGTCGGCGGGGGCGGGCATCTTGGCGCTGGTCGAGGCGATCGCGGAGATCGCCACCAGGATCAGCGAGATGCCCAGGGAGATGCGGGTGTTGGCGCGCACCTGGTCGGGGCGGCGGAACATGCGCAGCGACCAGCCGACCGCAAGCAACGGGATGACCATCGAGGAGATGCCGAAGGTGCCGGCCACGACCGTGTGCACCGCGCCGAGCACGGGCCCGGCGGCCTGCCACCACTCGACCACAGCCACGAGGGCCGCGATGAGCATCAGCAGCAGCGCGTAGCCATCGCGGCGCATCTCCGGAGCAACCTCCCAGCGCTGCACGCCGATCGAGCGCACCAGACCGCCGACCATGCGAGCGATCGCCAGATAGCCAGAGCGCGCTGCGCGCACCGGCAGAGGAAGCGTCGAGGGGTCGTTCGCCGCGGCCGCGCGGGTCCGCGAGGAGCCCGCGGCAGAGGACCGCGAGGAGCCTTTCGACGCACGTGCGGGGGAAGACGTACGTGTCGCCATAGGTCCCAGGGTACCTCCCGGGGCACTCTCAGCCCGGGAAGCAGCGGCATGCGTCACCCACAGCGGGCGCGGAACGGGCCCGGGCGGGGCAGGCAGCGGGCACGCGCACTCGCCGCGCCCGCGCGCCTCAGGCCTCGACGACGATCGGGATGATCATGGGGCGGCGGCGCAGGCGCTGGGAGACGTAGCGCCCCACGACGCGGCGCATGACCTGCTGCAGCTGGTAGGTGTCGCGGCGGTTGGACTGGTCCACGACGGCCTGCTCGAGCGCCTTGATGATGTCCGGGCGGATCTTCTCGAACACCGCATCATCCTCCGCGACACCGCGGGCGTGGATCTCCGGGCCCGCGATGAGTCCGCCGGTCTCCGAGTTGACCACGGCGAACAGGGAGATGAAGCCCTCATCGCCGAGGATCCGGCGGTCCTTGAGGTCCGCTTCGGAGATCTCGCCCACGCTCGAGCCGTCCACGTACACGTAGCCGTTGGGGATCTCCCCGACGACCTTCGCGACCCCGTCCTTGAGGTCCACAACGTGCCCGTCCTTCGCCAGCACGATCCGCTCCGGATCGGTGCCCATGGATTCGGCGATCTTGCCATTGGCGATGAGGTGGCGCACCTCGCCGTGGATCGGCATAACGTTCTTGGGCCGCACGATGTTGTAGCAGTACAGCAGCTCGCCGGCACTGGCATGCCCGGAGGTGTGAACCTTCGCATTGCCCTTGTGGACCACTTCGGCGCCGAGCGCCATCAGCCCGTTGACCACGCGGAACACGGCGTTCTCGTTGCCGGGGATGAGGGAGGAGGCGAGCACCACGATGTCCCCGGGGCCGACGGAGACGCGGTGGTCGCGGTTGGCGATGCGGCCGAGCGCCGCCATCGGCTCGCCCTGGGAACCGGTGCACATGAGCACCACCTGGTCATCGGGCAGCTGGTCGATGCGCTTGACATCCACGAGCACGTCATCGGGCACCTCGAGGTAGCCCATCTCGGCAGCGATACCCATGTTGCGCACCATCGAGCGGCCCACGAAGGCGACCTTGCGACCGTGCTCCGCGGCGGCGTCGAGCACCTGCTGGACGCGGTGGACGTGGCTGGAGAAGGAGGCGACGACGATCTTCTGCTTCGCGCGGGCGAACAGGGCGGCGAGCGTCGGCCCGATCTCCTGCTCCCCCACCGTGAACCCCGGGACCTCCGCGTTGGTGGAGTCCACCATGAACAGATCCACGCCCTTCTCCCCCAGGCGGGCGAAGGCGCGCAGGTCGGTGATCCGGCCATCCAGCGGCAGCTGGTCCATCTTGAAGTCGCCGGTGTTCAGCACGGTGCCGGCGCTGGTCTCGACGTACACGGCCAGGGCGTCGGGGATCGAGTGGTTCACGGCCACGAACTCGCAGTGGAAGGGCCCGAAGGACTCCTTCTGCCCCTCCTTCACAGCGAGGGTGTACGGGGTGATGCGGTGCTCCCTCAGCTTCGCCTCGACGAAGGCGAGGGTTAGCTGCGAGCCCACCAGCGGGATGTCGGGTTTCAGGCGCAGCAGGTAGGGCACGGCGCCAATGTGGTCCTCATGTCCGTGGGTGAGGACGATCGCGGCGATGTCATCGAGCCGGTCCCGGATGTAGTCGAAGTCCGGCAGGATCAGGTCCACGCCAGGCTGGGAGTCCTCGGGGAACAGCACTCCGCAGTCCATGACCAGCAGGCGGCCCTCCACCTCCAGCACCGACATGTTGCGGCCCACATCCCCTAGGCCGCCCAGGGGGATCACGCGCAGGGTGCCGGGCTTGAGCTTGGGCGGCTGGTTCAGGTGCTCGGCGAAGATGGTCTCGGTCACGGAAGCCTCCAGGAGGGCGAGGTCAGGAAGGTCAGAGCAGGCCGACGGCGTCCAGGGCGGTGCGCAGCGCGCTCACCTGGCCCTCATCGGCCGGGGCGTGGGGGCCGCGCATCGCGGCGTTGGGGAGCACCCCCTGCAGGTGCAGCGCGGTCTTGGCTGCGACCGCACCCGGCAGGCGGGTCATGATGGCCTGGACCACGGGGACCAGGCGATGGTGCGCGTCCTGCGCCGCGGCGAGGTCGGAGCGCTCCACGGCGTCCACGAGCTCCCGCTCGAGCTGCGGCGCCACCTGGGAGACGACGGATACCAGGCCCGCGGCGCCGATCGCGAGCCACGGCAGGTTCAGGGCGTCCTCACCGGAGTAGTAGGCGAAATCGGTGCTGGCCATGACGATCCCGGCCTGCTGCAGATCGCCCTTGGCGTCCTTCACGGCGAGGATCCGCTCATGCTCGCCCAGGCGCTGCAGGGTCTCGAGCTCGAGCGGCACACCGCTGCGGCCGGGGATGTCGTAGAGCATCACGGGCAGGTCGGTCGCATCGGCCACCGCCCGGGTGTGAGCGATGATCCCCGCCTGCGTGGGCTTGGAGTAGTAGGGGGTGACGACGAGCAGGCCGTCCAGAGCGAGGTCCGCATGGGCGCGGGCCAGCTCGATCGAGTGGGCGGTGTCGTAGGTGCCCACCCCCGCGAGGATAGTGACCTCGGGACCGGCGGCCTCCCGCACCGCGCGCGAGAGCTGCACCTTCTCCGCATCGGAGAGGGTGGGGGCCTCCCCGGTGGTACCGGAGACGACCAGCAGGTCATGCCCGCCCTCGACGAGGTGCGCGGCAAGGCGCTGCGCGGCCTCAAGGTCCACGGCGGAGCCGTCGGCCGTGAACGGGGTGACCATCGCGGCCCCCAGCGTTCCGAAGGGGCGGTCGGTGCGCGCAGTGCCTGCGGTCATGGTCTCCTCCCGGGGACGTCCTGGTGCTCGAAGCCTAGTCCGGTCTCCTCTGGCGTCAGCGCTGCGACGCACTCCCGAGGTCCGCGAGGATCGCCATCGGGGTGCGCTGGCGGCCCTGCCCCAGGGGGTTGTCAGCGAAGGTCGCCTCGAGCTGCGCGGCGGGGACATCCACATCGGATCCCAGCACATTGCGGCCGATGTCGTTGGCGTCCATCACCACGGTGCCGCGGAAGGACTCCTTCAGTGACTGAGGCAGGTCCGCGGCGCGGATCGCGGCCGAGAGCTGCGCGGATACGCCGTCGGGATCCTTGGGCGGCAGTTTCGCGGAGACGTTCGAGGGGAAGGCCGAGTACGGGGTGGGGCCGTCGATCGCGCGCACGTTCGCGCCGACGACCTCGTAGAACAGGCCCTTGCGGCGCACCAGCTTCCCGGCCGCCCCGGCGGCGGAGGCAGCGAGGATGCGCGGCAGACCCACCTCGCGGATCGCAAGCTCCATGGTGGTGGGGTCGCCCAGGCCGATACCGGCCGGGGTGCGGGTGACGAAGCGGCTGAGCAGGCGGGCGCTGCGGCGGGGCTGAATCTCCCAGGTGAACCAGGAGCGGCCCTGCGTGATCGCGATGATCTTCTCGCTGATCACGTAGTACCAGGGGGCGCCGTCCGGCAGAGCATCGGCGGGCAGGTCGGCGGCGAAGCGCTCGACGTGGCCGCGCACAAGCGCGGTGAGGTCCGTGTCCTTGTCCACCAGCTCGGTTTGCAGCGGGAAGCGCCGCCAGGTGTGTCCATCGGCTGCGGAGACCAGGTCCAGCTCCTTGCCCTCATTGGCGACATAGTCGCTCTTGGGGGCGATCTCCTCGGCCGCGGCCTCCTTCGTCGTGGGCTCCTCCGCCGCGAGTTCGGGTGCGACGGGCTCCTCCCCCGCGGGCTTCACCTCCGGGGCGGGCTCGGGATCCGCGGCCCCCTCACCGAGGGCACGCCCCGCCCCGTCGGCGTCGTCGAAGAACGTGCGCATCCACAGCTCCACGTTCAGCAGGCGCCAGAACATCAGCGTGCCGTAGTTCTCAGGATGGGCGATGTAATCGTCGAACAGAGCGACGACGGACTGCGCCTCGAAGTAGGGGCGGGAGGCGAAGGACTCGGAGGCGAAGATCTCGCGCAGCTGCGGGGCGACCGCCCGGAACCATTCGCTCTCCGGGGTGGTGAAGCCGATCTTGTTGCGACGCCGGGCGATCATGTCCGGGAGGATCCCGTCCATGGCCTCGCGCAGGATCCGCTTGTTCCAGCCGCGGTGAATGATCGCGGACTCATCCAGCGAGAACAGGAACTTCAGCAGCTCCTTGTCCACGAACGGGACGCGCCCCTCGATGCTGAAGCGCATTGTGTTCTTGTCCTCGTAGCGCAGCAGCGAGGGCAGGGAGGAGCGGAAGGTGTCCTCCAGCAGCCGCTCCTTGAGGTCATCCTGCACAGAGGTGACCTTCTCGTGCTGGTGGGCGGCCACGAACTCGTTGTTCAGCAGCGCCTCGATCGGCACCTCGGTGCGGCCGGAGAAGCGGACCTTGGCGAGCTTGCGCAGGATGTCGCGGGAGCCGGCCATCTCCTTGGCAAGTTCGGCGAAGCGGCCTTGGCGGCGCAGCTGGCGCAGGTAGACGTAGAAGTACGGGTTGTACCCGGCGATCATCTCGTCGGCGCCCTGGCCGTCCAGCAGCACGGTCACGTGCTGGCTGGCCTCGCGCATCACCGCGTACTGCGCGTAGGGGCCGGTGGAGATGATCGGCTCCTCCTGGGTGCGCACGAAGTCGCGCAGGTCCTCGAGGAAGGCGGGCGGCTGGGGGTGGATCTTGTGGGCGGTGATCTGCCCGGAGTAGTCCTCCAGCAGCGCATCCACGTACCGTTCCTCGTCGTTACGGGAACCGGGGAACACGGCGGAGAAGGTGTTCTGGCGCGAACCGACGGCGGCGAAGGACTCATCCTGCGGTTGTTCGCGCAGGTGCCGGGCGATCACAGCGGCCACGGCGGAGGAGTCGAGGCCCCCGGACAGGGAGGTGCCGACGGGCACCTCGGACTGCAGGCGCAGCTGCACCGCCTGCTCGAAGCGCTCGCGGTACTCGGCGACGACGGACTCGTCATAGGGGCGGCCCGGCTGCCGGGCGATCTCCCGCAGCTCCTCCTGCAGGCGGGTGTAGGAGGCGAGCTCCACGCCGTCGCGGGTGATGGTGAGGACCTGGCCGGGCATGAGGCGGCGCACGCCCGCGAAGAAGGTCTGCGCGTCATCGTCCTGGACGCGGAACTTCAGGTAGCGGTAGACGGCGCGGTCATCGGGCGCGGCCTGAAACACCTTCGCGGCCAGCAGGGAGCGGATCTCGGAGCCGAACAGCACGCGCGGCGTCTCGCCCTCAGCGATCTCCGGGTCGACCCAGTAGTAGAGCGGCTTGATGCCGAAGTGATCGCGGGCGAGCGCGAGGCTGCCGGCCTCGGCGTCGTGGATCGCGAAGGCGAACATGCCGTTGAAGCGGTCGTAGGCCTCGATGCCCCACTGGGCGTGGGCCTCCAGCAGCACTTCGGTGTCGGAGGCGGTGCGGAACTGATGGCCCAGGCCCTCGAGCTCCTCGCGCAGCGGCAGGTAGTTGTAGGTCTCGCCGTTGTAGACGATCGTGTAGCGGCCATCAGCGGTGGTCATCGGCTGGGCGCCGTGCTCGCGGTCGATGATCGAGAGCCGACGGTGCGCCAGGCCCACGTCACCGGACACGTGGATGCCCTCGCCGTCGGGGCCACGGTGGGCCAGGGCGCAGTTCATCCGTCGGGCGATGTCCTCGGTGAGGTCACCGAAGCCGTAGGTGCCGGCGATTCCGCACATGGGGCGAGTCCTTTCGAGGGGGACGTGATGCCGCTTCCGTACCGCGCGGCAGCGGGTCCGGGACCGACGGGGTGAGGCCGGCGGGGCTGGCTGCGCGCCTCGCGTGGGAGGGCTGGTCGAGCCTATCAACGCCCGCCCCGTCAGCCCCGCGGCGGGGTCTGTGAGGTTCAGCCGCCGCGGCGGGTGACGAGCAGGTCCTTGCCGTCCACGTGCACCTCGAGGTCATCCAGGGAGGTGATCAGGGCGCCCGCGAGGTCGGCGAGCTCCGCGGCGGGGGTGGTGCTGGTCACCGCAATGGTGGGGCAGCCGGCGGCGCGCCCGGAGGTGAGGCCGCCCACCGCGTCCTCGATCACCACGGCCTGCGCAGGCTCGACGCCGAGGCGTTCGGCACCCACGCGGTAGGGCTCGGGGTCGGGCTTGCCGCGGGTGACCTGGTCGGCAGTGACGGTGTGCGCGGGCTCAGGCAGGCCGGTGCGCTCCCAGCGGGCGGTGAACAGCTCTCGGGTGCAGGAGGTGACGACGGTCCAGGTGGGGCGCCCCAGCTGCTCGGCAGCGGCATCGAGCTCGGCGAGCAGCCGCTGCGTGCCGGGCAGCACCTCGATCCCGGCGACGTCCGCGATCTCGAGCTCCTCGATGCGGCGGTGCGCGGCAGTGATCTGCTCTTCGCTGACGTCCGGGTAGAGCTCGTGCAGCGTCTGTCGAGCGGGTTTGCCGTGCATGGCGTGGGAGAAGGTGAGGCCGCCGCCGAGCTCCTGCAGCAGCTGGTTCCAGGCCCGCTCCACGGCGTCGCCGGAGTCGATCAGCGTGCCGTCCATGTCCAGCAGCAGGGCCTGGGTGCGCAGCGGCAGATCCGGGCCGTTCGCGGCGGTGGGATACGACGTGGTGCTCATACCGGCAGGATCCCATATCGGGCCGTGGACACGCGCGACGCAGCGCCGTGCGGGGGCCCTAGGGTGGCCGCCATCATGACCGCTTCCCCGCACCCGACGCCCGCTGGCACTGACCTGCCCGAGTCCGCGCAGCTCCCGGCCGCGCAGCTGCGCCGGATCCGCCGCACGGGCCTGGGGATCGGGATCGCGACGGGACTGTACGGCATCTCCTTCGGTGCGCTCGCCACCGCCTCCGGCCTCAGCGTCGCCCAGGCGATGGTGCTGTCGCTGATCATGTTCACCGGCGGCAGCCAGTTCGCCTTCATCGGCGTGGTGGGCGGCGGTGGCTCCGCCATGGGGGCGGCGCTCGCGGCGCTGCTGCTGGGGATCCGCAACACCCTGTACGGCCTGATCCTGGCGCCCTCCCTGCCGCGCGGCGGGGTGCGCGGGCTGCTGCGAGCGCAGCTGACGATCGACGAGTCCGCAGCCCTGGCCACCACCGGGACGACGCCCGCCCACCGTCGGGCCGGGTTCTGGGCGGCCGGGGTGGCGGTGTATATCTTCTGGAACCTGTTCAGCCTGTTGGGGGCGCTGGCCGGTCAGCATGTGGCGGATCCGGCGGCCTGGGGACTGGACGCGGCAGCGGCCGCTGCCTTCCTCGCCCTGCTGTGGCCGCGCCTGCGCTCCCGGGATGCGGTGGCGATCGCGGTGGCGGCGGCTTTCATCGCGCTCATCACCACGCCGCTGCTGCCGCCGGGACTGCCGGTGCTAGCGGCGGCGCTGGTCGCGGTGGTGGCGGGGCTGCGGGCCGGGCCGGATCCCCGTCGGCCCCAGCATGGAAAGCACGGGAACCGAGGGAACCGTGGGATCCGAGGGAACCATGGGATCCGAGGGGATCGAAGGGACCGCGGGAAGGAGGCCCGATGAGCCTGCTATGGATCGCGGTGCTCGCCGCCTCGGCGCTGTCCTTCGTCCAGAAGTGGATCGGTTACCAGGTGCCGCCGGAGGTGCTCGAGCGTCCGCGCATCTCCCGGATCACCACGCTGCTGCCGATCGCGCTGCTGGGTGCGCTGGTGGCCACGCAGGCCGCCACCAGCGGGCAGTCCCTCCAGCTCGATACGCGCCTGGTGGCCCTGGGGGTGGCGGCGCTGCTGCTGTGGCGGCGCGTGCCGTTCCTCGTGGTGGTGATCGCTGCTGCGGCCACCGCCGCGGGGCTGCGAGCGCTGGGCTGGGGCTGACGGGGCGAAGGCTTCCGCGCAGACTGATGACAGCACGGAGCTTGCACCGCACCACTCGCGGTCCCCCGAAACCCGCCAGCAACCAAAGCAGATACACCCTCTCTTCTTTTCTGGTTTACCAAATGTTCACTTGCGATACCGTCCGCACCCGGCTAACGTCGCTACCGACAGCGCAACTGTCAACAAAGTTTCTCACGATGAAGTGCGAGCGATTTTGGGGGATTCACATGCGTCGTCGTCTAACCTTCGCCATGACAGCAGTGCTCCTCACGGCAGCATCGGCAGTATCCGCCCATGCTTACGCGGGGGCCGAGCAGGGCACTAAGACCTGCAACACCGACAGTCCCGTGGCCACAAAAATTTACGCCGACGGAGAACACTCGCACACTCAGCGCAACACAACAAAGAAATACGCGGATGCCGGCTATGTTCGTACCACCTACCTCGGCCTCGGATACCCCAGTGCGTCGTACTACATTACCGGGGGTAAGGGGTATTTTGGCTACGACAAGTCATCTGCCTACTGTGCACGCTGACTACCCCCATAATCCACGAATGGCATTTCGATTACCGACGTGGGCTTTCGGGGCGACGCTCATCCTCGCAGTGGCCGCAGGTTGCTCAGACAATCCACCAGACGAGGCTGGCGGGCAAGCACCAGATGGTTCCACGCCGCCTAGTGTCGTCTACGAAGAACGCGCTGAGGCCATCGGGGAGTGCATGAACCGAGAGGGGCTTCCCATCGAGGTCACCTCCGATGGCGGCTTCCAATATGACAACACCGTCGTCACTGAGGAAGAGTTCGATCGGGTCTACGAGCTGTGCGAGAAGGAGCTGATGCAGGCGGGGGCGATCGGCCCACCGCCCGCTGCGGACCCGGAGTATCTGTCTGCGGTGTACGACGAACTTGTCGAGCAGGCGCAATGCCTCACCGACGAGGGCTACACAGTCGAGGAGCCACCGTCGCGGGAAACGTGGATCGAGTCCAAGGGAGCGGCCTGGGATCCGTGGGGCTCCGTCGCGGAGAATGACGGGGTGGAAGCGCTTGAGGAAGCCCAGGCGACATGCGGGTGATGTCCGCCGTTCGCCCGCGCCTGGTGATCGGCGCCATCGGGATCGTGATGGCCCTGGTGATCACGTGGTTCGCCGCAACATCCGTGGCGACTCGCACCGAGGCAGCGGACTCTCCCCCACCGCCGACCTTCGTCACGGTCACCGAAGGGACGCTCGGGCACACCATCCCTGCCGCCGTCACCGTGACGCGCGCCAACGCGCTCACGGTGCGCGCCCCGCGCGACGGCACGCTCACACGGCCGGTGGCTGACGAGATGATCGACGTCGGCGATCCGCTTCTCTGGATCAATGAGGAACCCGTCATTGCTGCTGAAGGGAAGGTTCCTGCTTTCCGAGAGATGAAGCGCGACATGAGTGGGAGCGATGTCGAACAGCTCCAGACGTTCCTCCGTGCCACGGGTCACCTACCCCGCGAGGTCCCGATCGACGGCGAATTCGGACCGGCCACGGAGACAGCCGTCATCCGCTGGCACGCCGAGCACGACATCACCGGCCCTGCCGCCGCGATCATCACTCCCGCCGAGCTGATCTTCGTTCCTGAGCTTCCCGCCAGCGTCTTAGCTACCGATGGAGTTCACGTCGGCAGCGTGCTCAGCAGCGGGCAGGAGGTGGCGCAGGTGCTCGAGGCAGCACCGAGTTTTGCCATTCACTCCGAGGGAGACATCGCTGCTGAGTTTCGGGAGGGGCTTCCTGTCACTGTGCCACTCGAGGACGAGACGCTCCACGCCATCACTGGTGCTCCGACAACCCTCGAGGACGGCCGGATCCAGATCCCCGTGACGTTGCCGGAGCCCTGCGGTTCCGATTGCGCTCCCCTCCGCAACGGACAACGGCTCTCCGCAACCGTCACCCTTGCCGAGAAAACCACCGGGCCGCTCGTCCCCGTGGCGGCGCTACGGCAGAAACCTGATGGCAGTACCTATGTCACCACGCGCGAGGGCGCCCATCTTCCGGTAACGGTGCAGATCGCCGATCGTGGCGCGGCGATTGTCAGCGGTATTGATCCGGGCAGCGAAGTGCTGATCGTTGCCCCGGAGGACCGCTCCGGATGATCGACCTGGATGGCGTGACGTACTGCTACCCCGGCAACGACACCGCCGTGGTCGCCGACCTGCACCTGCAGATTCCCGCTGGATCGGTGACAGCGATGGTGGGGCCATCAGGCTGTGGGAAGTCCACCCTGCTGTACCTGGCCGGGCTGATGCTCACCCCGCACACCGGCCGGATCTCTCTGCACGGCCAGCGTGTGGACACTCTCCGCGACGCGGAGCGCAGTCGGCTTCGTGCGCAGAGCATCGGCTTCGTGTTCCAGGACGCGATGCTCGATCCTCGCCGCAGCGTGCTCGGGAACGTGATCGAAGGTGCGCTCTTCGCCGGGATCCCCCCACCGCAGGCCACGCGATACGCGCACGAGCTCCTCGAGCACGTCGGGATGGCCCCCAAGGCCGGCTCGACCGTGCGCGACCTCTCGGGAGGACAGGCCCAGCGCGTCGCGCTGTGCCGGGCGCTCGTGAAGGACCCACCTGTGCTGCTGGCCGATGAGCCGACCGGCAACCTCGATGCCACCAGCGGATCTCAGGTCGTGGAGCGTCTGCTGGATCGTGCCCACCTCCACGAGGCCGCGGTTCTCGTGGTCACCCATGACGAAGAGCTTGCGCGCCGCTGCGATCGGATTCTGCGATGGGAGGGCCGCGGTGTCCGCGCGCACGCTGCTGCGTGAAGCACTCGGCGAAATCCGCCGCGCCCCGGTGCTCTCTGCACTAGTTCTCACCCTCGTCGCGCTCTGCACCGTCCTCATCGACTCGACAGCCGGGCAAGGAGATGCCCTGCGTCACCGCGTGGAGCAGAACCTCTCCACACCCGCGCTGCGCACGACCGTGATCACGGCGGACACACCAGTGACCGTCTCCCGTGATGCGCTCGCGGCCTACGCCCAGCGCAGCGATGTCGAGGTGGTCGCCGCGTTGGGGCCCGCAGCCGATGTGGTCCCCCTGGCGACCGCTCCCGGAGGGCCGCCCGTCCCCGTACGCCCTGCCATCGTGCTCAGCACTGGGAAATCCGCGCTCCAGGTGCCGTCAGGCGGCACGGCCGGCATCTACATCCCCGAGTCATGGCTGAGCGCCGACGGGGACCTGCAGCACTACGCCTACCAGGACCTTCACGGCGTGACCTGGCCGGTCAGCGGGGTGTATCACGCCAGCGCCGAGGACGTCCCGCGGCTGGACGGCACTGCTCTCCGGCTGGTCGAAGGGGACCAGATCGAGGTGCGCAGCCTGCTGATCATCGGCACGGCGGGGACCGATCCGACCGTGCACGAACGCGATGCCATCGCCCTGCTGAGCACAGAGCAGATCACCGTGGACGGGAGCTCCCAGGCACGCGAGGCCGCGCAGACCGTCCGCCGTGATATCAGCCGCTCCGGCACCACAGCGCTCATCGGGGCGCTGGTGATCGGGGGTGGAGTGGTCATGATCCTGGTGGGGGTGTGGACGCTCCTGCATCAGCGCGATATCGGACGCCGCCGCGTGCTCGGGGCGAGCAGAAGTCAGATCATCGTGATCGCGCTCGCGCATGTGGCAGCGCTGACGCTGACCGGGGTGACCGCCGGGACCGCGGTGATGCTGCTCATGCACCACCTGGGACTCCTGCCTGCACCGCGCTGGAGCTTTCACCTGGCCGTCGCCTGGCTGGTGCTGGTGGTGACGATGCTGGCAGCAGCCGCTCCCACGGCACTGACCAGCCGCATCGACCCCGTGCGGGTGCTGCGTCAAGCCTGAGGGTTCTCGCAGCAGGCACCGTCCGTATCCTCAGCGGCCTGGTCACAGCCCTCATCGGCCGATGCATCCCCGGTGCAGCATCCGCCGCTCTCTGTCGCGGCGGCGGCGAAGCCCAGCGGGAGCGGCCCGGCGGCCGCTCGCGCCGTCGGGCCCATGGCCTCCAGGCGGCAGGCGCAGGACGCGGTCACCGGCACATCGGCCTGGGCGCGGACGATGTCCAGGCGGCGCTTGACCACAGAGGCGAGCTCATCGGCCCCGCGGCGCACGAGGCACTCGTGGTAGCCGTGGAGGCTCCACACATTGTCCGGGTGCAGGTTCGCGCGCGGGATCGACGGCTCATAGCCCAGGTCCTCGCGGTACACCTGCTCGGCGTCATCCAGGCGGCCCTGCTCCATGAGCAGTGCGGCGAGTGCGTGGCGGGTGGGCTGCATCCAGGACCACGGCTCGTCATACGGCAGGGAGTCGTCCAGCTCGACGCTGCGACGCAGATGCGCGAAGGCCTCGTCGTGGTTCCCGGCGCGGTACTCGATCTCCCCGTCGAGCATCGCCGCGGCCACCTCGAGGATGTCCCGGCAGGTGTTGTTGAAGACGGTGCGGGAATGCGGGACGCGCTCGACGGCCGCGTGGAAGAGCCGACGGTGGTCCCGGGCGGCCTCCACGTCCCCGAGCGCGGCGCTCGCCACGCCCTTGGCGTAGTGCATCACGGCGGTGGTGGTGCAGAACAGATTCTGGTCCTCGGGCAGCGGCTCGTCGAGGATCTCCTGCCAGCGGCCGAAGCGGATCAGGGCGTGCATGGTCATCGGGTAGAAGCCTTCGAGCCAGTCCGCCATCGGCGGGGAGGTGACCGTCAGCAGCTCCTTCGGCAGGGTCTGTTCAAGGCGCCGCCCCGCGTCGATGGCCTTCTGGCTCTGCCCGAGGAACATCGCCCCATACATGACGAAGTGCAGGTTGTGCGCCCGGTACAGGGTGTAGAAGTTCTCCCCGCCGCGCGCGGCGAGGTAGCGCTCATCGGCCTGAACCGCCCGCTCATTGGTCTCGATGACGCGGCGGTAGTCCCCGCACAGCACGTCGATATGGGTGGGCATGTGCACCAGGTGGCCGCCGTCGGGCACCACATCCCGTGCCCAGTCCGCCACCCAGAGCGCCGTCTCGGGCTGGCCGGACATCTCCATCAGGTGGATCGCCATGTGCAGCACGCCGGGGTGCTGACGGGCCTGCGGGTCCACGAGCGCACGGTCCGCGACGTCCTTCGCCTCCAGGGTGGGCACCCCGGGCTCGGGCTCGCCGGTACGCAGATCCCACAGCTCCCAGGGCCGCACCCCGAGCAGGGCATCGAGGTGGATGGCGATAACGTCGAGGTCATCGGGGTGATCGCGGTAGAGCTCTCGACAGGCCTCGGCGTAGCCGAGCACCCACTGCTCCGGCCAGTCCTCCCCCGCCGGCGGCTGCTCGGCCGGGTAGCGGTGCGGGAGCGTCGCGATGATCGCGCGCTCCACGGCGGGCGCATCGGACGCCAGGTCGAGGGCGCGCCGGGTGTGCTCGGCGGCGTGCGCGAGGGAGCGCTCGAGATCCTCGGGATCGAAGTCCGCCCAGGGCTTGTTGTAGTTCGGACCCAGCACATACGCGGCGCCCCAGTGGGCGAGCGCGAATCCGGGGTCTGCCTGCGCCGAGCGCACGAAGCAGCCGTAGGCCTCCTCATGGTTGAAGGCGTAGGTCCAGATCAGCCCGCGCCGGAACCACTCAGCGGCCTCCGGGTCGGTCGTGGAGACCTCACGGCGGTAGGAGCCGAGGTCGAAGGGGTACTCATCCGTGGCGTCCGTCACAGCAGGGTGCATGGCTCGACGGTATCAAGCCTGTGGCAGCGGCGTTCTGCTCCGCGGTGGGGATCCGTCGTTCAGCGGCCGCGTGCCTCGAGGGCCCGACGGGTGGCCATGCGTGCATGGCGACGGTCGCGCAGCGCGTCATAGGCGAGGCCCAGGCGATACCAGGCCTGCCAGTCGTCCTGGCCGCCGTCCTCGACGGCCGCGCGGGCGGCCTCGAACTCGGCGCGCGGATCCGCGGGTGCGGGCACCGCCCCATCGGCCCCCTTGCCCCCGGTGGTCCCATCGGCCCCGTCTGCCCCGTCGGCCCCTTCGCCCCCATCGGTCCCGTTGGCCCCGTGCGCACCGCCATCTGCGGGTGGGGTGTATTCGCGGGCCAGCCGCGCGGTGCCCAGTCCGAACAGCACCTCCCGCCAGGTCACCCACACGGTGAGCCCCAGCAGCAGTGCGATGCCGAGTGCGAGCCCGTAGCCGATCACTCCCCCGGCGCGCAGGAAGCCCCAGGCGATCCAGCCCAGGCCATAGCAGTAGGCGAGCGTGATCAGCAGCAGGACGGCCACGAAGATCCGCGGCCCCAGTCCCTTCGGCATGGCAGATCAGCCCAGGTCCATGTAGCCGTCCAGGCCCACGGTGAGGCCCGGATGGGAGGCGACCTCGCGCACGCCCAGCAGCACGCCGGACATGAAGCTGATGCGGTCAAAGGAGTCGTGTCGCAGCAGGAACTGCTCCCCGGCCGAGCCGAACTGCACGACCTCATGCGCCACGAGGCCGCGCTGGCGCACCGCGTGCACGTGGATCCCGTCCACGACCGCGCCGCGGGCGTGGTCGGGGTCGGTGTCGGTCGCATCGGGCACGGGGCCGAGCCCGGCGGCGGCGCGTCCGCGAGCGATGGCGGCAGCGGTGTGGCGGGCGGTGCCGGAGGGAGCGTCGAGCTTGTCCGGGTGGTGCATCTCGATCACCTCGGCGCTGTCGAAGTAGCGGGCGGCCATTTCGGCGAAACGCATGGCGAGCACGGCGCCGATGGCGAAGTTCGGGGCGATGAGCACACCGATCCCCGGGGCGTGCTCGAGCTGGGCTCGCAGGGCATCGAGCTTCTCCTCGCTCCAGCCGGTGGTGCCGACGACCGCGTGCACGCCGTGCTCCACCAGCCAGGCCACGTTCTGGGCAGTGACGGCCGGGACGGTGAAGTCGATCGCGACCTGCGCGCCGGCCGCGGTGATACCCGCGAGGTCATCGCCGTCGGTGATGCGGGCGACGAGCTCAAGATCCGCGGCCTCCTCCACGGCGGCGCAGGCGGCGCTGCCCATGCGACCGGCGGCGCCGATCACGGCCACGCGGATCAGGGCGGAGGTCTGCTCGGGGGTGCTGGTCTTGGATGCGGTCACGGATCCTCCTGAGGACGATGGGGCGGGGAACGATGCGGGGGCGGGCGCTGGAGTGGGACGGTGGGTCTGGTCGCTCGGGCGTGCCCGTGGGCGGGGCGCTGGGTGGGAGGGGTCAGGCCGGGTGCTCCGGCCCCACCTCCACGCGGGTGCTGATCGAGGTGGCGAAGCGCTGCGCGAGCTCGCGCACCTGCTCACCGGTGACCTCGCTGATGCGGGCCAGGGTCTCATCGACGCTCGTGTACCGGCCGTGGGCCAGTTCGATCGTGCCGAGCCGCCCCATCCGAGAGCTGGTGTCCTCCAGCCCCAGGGCGAACGAGCCGGTGATCTGGCCCTTAGCACGCGTGAGCTCCTGCTCGGTGACGCCAGTGCTGCCCATGCGGTCCATCTCCGCGGCCAGCAGCTCGACCACCTGGGCGGTGCGGCCCGGGCGGCAGGCGGCGTACATGCCGAACAGGCCCGCATCCCGATACCCGGAGCTGAAGGAGTACACGGTGTAGGCGAGTCCGCGCTGTTCGCGGATGTTCTGGAACAGGCGGGAGGACATCCCGCCGCCCAGGATTGACATCAGCACCGAGAGGGTGTGGCGCTGCTCGCTGAGGGCGGTCACGCCCTGTCCGCCCAGGTAGATGTGGTTCTGCTCGGTGGGGCGGGTGAGGCGGTGCGGACGCAGCGCGGCCAGGTCCGAGGGCGTGCTCACAGGATCGGGTCCCTCCTGCGGGGCGGGGCTGCGGCGCTGCGGGAGGGCGCCGTCGGTCAGCTCCCAGCCGCCACGGCGCAGCCCTGCGATCAGGAGCTCGGCGAGCTGATCGTGGTCGAGATCCCCCACGGCGGTGACCACGAGGTTCTCGGGCCGATAGTGCTCGGCGTAATGGGCGCGCACATCCTCGATGTCAAGCGAGCTGACAGTCTGTGCGGTGCCGCCGACGGGTCGGCCGAGTGCCGTCTGCGGACCGAGCACATCGGCGAGGAACGTCTCGTAGCCGACGTCGTTCGGGTCATCCTCCGCCATGGCGAGCTCTTCGAGGATCACCTCGCGCTCGGTGAGCAGCGCCTCCTCCTGCAGCAGGCTCGCGGTGACCATGTCGGTCAGCACGTCCACCGCCATCGGCAGATCCGCGGAGCGCACCCGCCCGTAGTACAGGGTGTGCTCCTTGGCGGTGATCGCATTGGAATCCCCGCCCACCTCGTCGAAAGCCGCGGCGATGTCCAGGGCGCTGCGGCGCGCGGTCCCCTTGAACAGCAGATGCTCGAGCACGTGCGTGGAGCCGGCATGCTGCGGGGTCTCATCGCGCGATCCCACCTGCAGCCATAGGCCGAGCGTCGCGGAGCGGACGGTGCGGTCGGTCTGGGTCAGCAGACGCACTCCGCCGGGGAGGATGCTGCGGCGCACACCGGCGGCGGCATCGAGCATCACATCGGAGGCGGGGTCGTCATAGATCAGGTCCACAGGCACCGGTCGATTGTTCCATGAGCTGCTGGGGACGGGGTGGTGGCGCCGACGAGATGCCGTGCGCCTCACGGCATCTCGAAGGTGCCCCAGCTCGTGCCGTCAAAGCGGAGGATGCCCTGCCAGCGGGAGATGACGTACAGCGTGCCGTCCGGGGCGATGGCGGGTCGGCCAAGTTCGGTGATGGGGCTCGGAGCGGAGTCGTCGACCTCGGGGGTGAGCACTTGCAGCTCCGTCTGCCCCGGAGTCCACAGCGCGAGGTCCGGGCCCGGCCCGGAGAAGACAACCTGCCCGTCGGGTCCTGCAGCGGCGTATTGCCCGCAGCTCGTCGGCAGCGCGGGCCCGTCGGCCACCGCGCCATCGACAGTGACACTGCGCAGCGTGCCCATCTCCTCATCGGCGACCACGAACGTGCCCTCGGCGCTGCAAGCAACGGCCGTGCCCTGCACCTGCTCGCCGGGGCCGGGCGAGAGCTTCTCGCCTGTGCGGCCGTCATGCAGGACAAGACCCCTATCCTCCAGCAGGATGCCGAGCACCGCGCTGTCCGGGCTGAAGGCGAGGGCGATCGGCGGATGCCGCCAGGAGAGGACCCGGCCGGGATCGCACGTGCCCGGGGCGGCGGACCACAGGCGGACGGTGCGGTCCGTGCTGAGAGATGCCAGGCGCTCGCCGTCGGGACTGAAGGCGAGATCACGGATCTCACGGACGACGCGGCGGGTGGACTCCTGGTGTCCCCCGAGGGTCCACTGCGCCTGACCGTCCGGGCTCATCAGCAGGATGCGCTCCTGGGAGGAGACGGCGAGCAGCTCTCCACTGGGGTGCCATGCGAGCGCCCCGCTCATCCAGTCATCGCGACGCTCGATGATCTGACCGCTTGCGACGTCCCAGTAGGTGGTTCCCGCCGTGCGGCTGAGGTCCAGGAACTTGCGGTCGGGTGGCTCGAGGGCCACCGCAGTCTTTCCATCGGGGCTCACCGCGATCGCCCCCGGGATCAGCTGCGGCTCTCTGCGCTGGAACGTCTCGACGGGGAGCCCGAAGGGCAGTTCGAACCCCGTATCGGGCAGCTCATCCGCGGGGACATCGCCCTCGTAGCAGGTGCTCGCCATCGGACCTCCGCAGCCCGCGAGCAGCCCGATACCGAGCAGCGCACCCGCCGCGAGCATGCCCCGGCGGCCCGGGTGCGCCTCGGCGTCACCGCACTCCGGCATCGCGCATGTCCTGCTCTAGATCCTCGGAGGTGTACACGTCGGCGAACTCGTCTTCACGCTCCCGGGCGTTGACCTCAACCTGCTGGTCCAGATACCGCTGCATTTGCTCCTGGTACTCGGGATTATTCGGGTCACCAGACGGGGGAAACTCGTAATTCCACACCTTGAACTCGTGGCGCCATTGCTCGATCTCCTCGCGCGTGAAGCCGTAGTCGCGCTCGACCTGCTCGTATTTGTCGCTGTTGTCGTCACCGGTCAAGATATCCCACGGATCGGGATCGGTGCGGCGGATCATCTCGTACTGCACCTGGTGCCTGGCCTCGTGGGCCGCGATCTGCAAGCCGTACGGGCTCTTCAGGAGATCGTTGCTGAGGTAGATCACGCCGGTTGGAAGCGAGATGGCCCCGCCGTTCATCCACCCGGGGAAGAAACGGGTCTCGATGCTCGGAAACCAGCCACGGGCATTGATCCCATAAGCCTCGAGTTCATCCTTGACCACCTCGCGCAGCACAGCTCTGCGCTCACGATCGGACATCCCCTCCCACGCCTTCTGAATAGCGGGGTCGTTCATCGTCGTGACCCCATCACCGGGGTTGAAAGCTGCGCCCGGGATCCAGGGCGGGCCATTTTCACGCCTCTCACCGGGCGTGCTCCCTGGCGCTGCACCGGCCCAGTGATCATCCGCCGCAGAGCTCTGGTCCTGCTGCTGGGCGTGCTCGATGAGCTCGTGGACCAGCTCCTGCAGATGTTCGAGCACCTCGATACCCCCGGCATGCACGGTCGCCCACTACTGGGTGAACGCTTCCGCATCCGGCCCCCGCCAGTGCACATCGATGCTGGTGACCTGCTGGTGCAGGCCATCCCACTGTTGCTGCAGGCTGCTGTGCGCGGCACGCATCCGCTCGGCGTGCTGCCGCCCCTGCTCGGTCTGCATCCCCTGGAACATCGTCATCCCACCCCCGGATCTCCGTCCGCCTCACCGGCACCGTGTCGGGGCCGCGCGGCTGTTCCCCAGAGCGTAACAACGCCCCCCGGCCACAGACCCTGCATCGAGACCGCGCACCTGCCCCCCCAGCGCTCCTCGCACCGCCCGCGCCACGCTTGCCCCACATACACAAATGTCAGGTCCGGTGGCATGCTCGCAACGAACATGCCACCGGACCTGACAAATGTGAAGGGAGGCCTGGGCCTCAGCTCACTCGGCGGTGGGCTCCTCGGAGGCCACGGCATCCTCGGAGACCGTCTTCTCCGCCGGCTTCTCCTCGGACTTCTCGTCCTCGATGACCGCCAGGGAGATCTTGCCGCGGGCGTCGATCTCGCGGATCTCCACCTCGATCTTCTGGCCCACCTTTGCGACGTCCTCGACGTTCTCCACGCGCTTGCCGCCGTTGAGCTTGCGCAGCTGGGTCACGTGCAGCAGACCGTCCTTGCCGGGGGTCAGCGAGATGAAGGCGCCGAAGTCCACCACGCGCACCACGGTGCCCAGGTAGCGCTCGCCCACCTCGGGGACCATCGGGTTCGCGATCGCGTTCACGGCGGAGCGGGCAGCCTCGGCGGAGGGGCCGTCGGTCGCGCCGATGTACACGGTGCCGTCGTCCTCGATGGTGATGTCCGCACCGGTGTCGTCCTGGATCTGGTTGATCATCTGGCCCTTGGGGCCGATGACCGCGCCGATCTTGTCCACCGGGATGGTCACCGCGAGCACACGCGGGGCGTGCGGGCTCATCTCATCGGGCGCGTCGATCGCCTCGTTCAGCACCCCCAGGATCGCCAGGCGCGCCTCGTGGGCCTGCGCCAGCGCACCGGTCAGCACGGAGGCGGGGATGCCGTCGAGCTTGGTGTCCAGCTGGATGGCGGTGACGAACTCGGAGGTGCCGGCCACCTTGAAGTCCATGTCGCCGAAGGCGTCCTCAGCACCCAGGATGTCGGTCAGCGCCGCGTACTTGGTCTCCCCGTCCACGGTGTCGGAGACCAGGCCCATCGCGATGCCGGCCACCGGGGCGCGCAGCGGCACACCGGCGTTGAGCATCGACAGGGTCGAGGCGCACACTGAGCCCATCGAGGTGGAGCCGTTGGACCCCATCGCCTCAGAGACCTGGCGGATCGCGTAGGGGAATTCCTCACGGGAGGGCAGCACCGGCACCAGGGCGCGCTCGGCGAGCATGCCGTGGCCGATCTCGCGGCGCTTCGGGGAGCCGACGCGGCCAGTTTCGCCGGTAGAGTACGGCGGGAAGTTGTAGTGGTGGATGTAGCGCTTGCGATCCACCGGGCCCAGCGAGTCGATCTGCTGCTCCATCTTGAGCATGTTCAGCGTGGTCACACCCAGGATCTGGGTCTCACCGCGCTGGAACAGGGCCGAGCCGTGCACACGCGGCAGCACCTCCACCTCAGCGGAGAGCGCGCGGATGTCCCGCAGGCCACGACCGTCGATGCGTACACCCTCGGTGAGGATCTTCTTGCGCACGAGCTTCTTGGTCAGGGCGCGGTAGGCACCGGTGACCTCCTTCTCGCGGCCCTCGAGCTGCTGGCCCTCACCGGAGAGCTCGCCCTGGATCTCAGCCAGCAGCTCCTCGGTGCGCTCTTCGCGCTCCTGCTTCCCGGCGATCGACATGACCTCGGACAGGCGCTCGGTGGCGGCGTTCTCGACGATGCCGTAGGCGTCCTCCTGGTAGTCCAGGAACAGCGGGAACTCGCGCACGGGCTTGGCGGCCTTGTCGGCCAGCTCCTGCTGGGCCACGCACAGGCTGCGGATGAAGACCTTCGCGGCCTCCAGGCCCTCGGCCACCACGGACTCGGTGGGGGCGATCGCGCCCTGGTTCTTCACCAGCTCCCAGGAGTTGTCGGTGGCCTCGGCCTCGACCATCATGATCGCGACGTCATCGCCGACCATCCGGCCTGCGACGACCATCGAGAACACGGCCTCCTCCTGCTGGGAGAAGGTGGGGAAGGCGACCCACTGGCCGCCGCCCTGCTGGTCCGGCATGAGGGCGATGCGCACCGCACCGATGGGGCCGGAGAACGGCAGGCCGGAGATCTGGGTGGAGGCGGAAGCGCCGTTGATGCCGACAACGTCGTAGGCGTCATCGGGGTTCACGGCCATGACCGTGAGAACCACCTGAACCTCGTTGCGCAGGCCCTTGACGAAGGCGGGACGCAGCGGGCGGTCGGTCAGGCGGGCGGCGAGGATCGCGTCCGTGGTGGGGCGGCCCTCGCGGCGGAAGAAGGAGCCGGGGATGCGGCCGGCGGCATACATCCGCTCCTCCACGTCCACGGTCAGCGGGAAGAAGTCGAACTGATCCTTGGGCTTGTTCGAGACGGCGGTGGCCGAGAAGACCATCGTGTCGTCGTCGAGGTACACGGCGACCGCACCGGCGGCCTGCTGGGCCAGCCGTCCGGTCTCGAAACGGATCTCGCGCCGCCCGTAGGAGCCGTTGTCGATGACTGCGGTAGTGGCGGTGATATCAGGGCCGTCCATGGCCATGAGGTTCTCCTTTGCGTCGCTCCGCCCGTCGGGTGCGGCCTTCGTCACTCACCCGCGGTGCCGCGCCTGCCCGATGGGGGCGTGCTCCGCAGGTCACTGCCGAGGACCGAACCTGTGTCGGGACGGAAGAGGGTGAGAGATGGTCAGGTGGTCGGGCTGGGCGCAGCCGCGCCCGGGACAGTGAAACCGCCGCCCGCCCGAAGGGGCGAGCGGCGGATCGGTGTCAGCGGCGGATGCCGAGACGCTTGATCAGCGAGCGGTAGCGCTCGATGTCGACGTCCTGCAGGTACTGCAGGAGACGCTTGCGCTGACCGACCAGCAGCATCAGACCGCGGCGCGAGTGGTGATCGTGCTTGTGGGTCTTCAGGTGCTCGGTCAGGTACTTGATGCGGTGGCTCAGGAGCGCGACCTGGACCTCGGGCGAACCGGTATCGCCCTCGCCGGTCTTGTACTCATCGATGATCGCCTGCTTGGTGGCGGTGTCGAAGGCCATGGGTTCTCCTCTAGGTCGGTTGCGCGGCGCGCCGGGACCTTCTGTCCCGGGCTCTGGGGCGAGCGCGCCCCGGCACCTGCCCAGGGCGGGTGCTGCATCGGGTGATGCGGGCATCCGGGCACCGCGGGGTGCGATGATGCGCTGCGGTTCGGGATGCCGTGGGGCGGAATGCTCTCCGCGGCCGGAAGTACGGCCCGAGCAGGATATCAGCCCGTGACCTCTACTCGGGAGGGCTCGAGGGCGAGAGTGCGGCGGGTCACCTCGACGTCCTCGTGCATCTGCGCGATCAGAGTGTCCACGGAGTCGAACTTCACGGTCTCGCGCTGGCGCTGGACGAACTCCAGGCGCAGCGTGTCGCCGTACAGCTCGAGGTCATGGTCGTCGTGAACGTAGGCCTCGACGGTGCGGCGTGGAGTGCCGTCATCCGCGAAGGTGGGGTTGGTGCCGATGGAGATGGTGCACGGCGCGCCAGCGAGCGGCGCAGTGCCCACATGGGCGGGGTTCTGCGCGGTGACGGTGCAGAACCCGGCATAGACGCCGTCAGCCGGAATCAGGCCCTCGGGGCGGGGCCCCAGGTTCGCGGTGGGGAAGCCCAGCTCACGGCCGCGCCGGAAGCCGTGGTGGACCACGTCGGTGACGGTGTGGCGGCGCCCCAGTCCCTCGGTGGCGGTGCGCATATCGCCCTCCAGCAGCGCCGTGCGGATGCGGGAGGAGGAGATGCGGCCGGTGCCCTCCCCGTCCACGCCCATCTCACCGACGGTGATCACATCGAAGTTGTACTTCTGCCCGAGCTCGCGCATGGTCTCGATGGTGCCCGCATTGGCCCGGCCGAACAGGGCGTCCTCGCCGAGCACCACGCAGCGGGCGCCCAGCCCCTCCACGAGGAAGATCCGCACGAACTCCTCCGGGGAGTGCTGCGCGAACTCGAGAGTGAACTCGAGGTCCAGCACGCCGCGCAGACCGGTGAGCAGCAGCAGACGGTCACGGTCGGCGTGTCCGGTCAGCAGCGGAGGCTGAGCGGTGCCGGTCATGACGTGGCGGGGGTGGGGCCAGAAGGTGATCGCCACCGGCGCGATATCGCGCACCTCGGCCTGCCGCTGCAGCTGTTCGAGAATGTGACGATGGCCGCGGTGGACGCCATCGAAGTTGCCGATCGTGACCGCGGTGGCGCCGAGGTCGGCGGGCACCTCCTGCAGATGGTGCCAGAGCGGGAGGCGGGTCACGGGACGGGCTGGTCCTTCCGGGGCCGGGTGCATACGCACCGGGGACAGGTGGTGGGGTCGCGGCCTCAGCCGACCGCGACCGGGACCACTGTATAGGCCCCGTGGTCCGGCTCGATCCCCGCGGTCATACACCTGTGATCAATATCGGGCGCGAGCCCACTGCGGTGCAGCAGTGGGCTCCGTTACTCTGACAGGCAAGGCGGTCCCCGCCAGGGGCCCGTGCCCGCACCACGCCGTATCGCCACGGGGGCACATCCGCCGCCGAGAGATGGAAGCAGGATCCATGACGAACGTGACCGATGCGGCCGCGCTGGGCGGCCCGTCCCGCCCGAACGGCCGTCGCGGGCGCCGCACGGCCCTCGTGGTCGTGGCGGTCCTCGCTGTCCTCGCCGTCGTCCTGACCGGCGGCGCCTACGCGTACGCCAAGCAGTTCGACGGCCGCGCCCTGCCCGGCACCACCGTGCTGGGCAAGGATGTCGCGGGGCAGACGCCCGAGGAGATCGCAGCGTTCGTGGCTGAGCGCGCTGAGGCCGTGACAGTCCAGGTCACTGCCGGGGAGAAGCAGGTGGAGGCCTCGCTCGCCGAGCTCGGTGTAACCGTGGACGCTCAGGCCACCGCGCAGCGGGCCCTGCAGCGCGATGATTCCCTGCCCGCCACGATCGCCGCGGCCTGGTCCGGTGAGCACGCGGTGGAGCCCGTGGTCGCGGTGGACGAAGCGGCCGTGACCGCTTTCGGCAAGGGCCTGGTGCCCGACGACCGCACCAGCCCCGTCAATGCCTCGGTCGCGTTCGACGAGGAGCAGCAGACCTGGAATGTCACCCCTGGGCAGGATGGCCAGGGGTTGGACCCGCAGACTCTCGTGGACGCGGTGACCAGCCATGCGCCGGCCCTCGAGGACTTCGCGGTGGATCAGCCGGTTGAGCAGATCACTCCGGCGATCACCACCGAGGATGCCGAGCAGGTGGTCGGGACGATCGGAAAGATCCTCGAACAGCCGATGTCGATCACCGGCGGCGACGGCACCGTCCACGAGATCAGCGCCGAGCGCCGCAGCAGCTGGCTCTCCGTCGCCCCTGATAAGGCCGAGTCGAAGCTCGTTCTGAGCGTGGACGAGGACGCGGTGCGCGAATGGGTCGCAGCTCGCGCCGACCAGGACGCGGTGGAGCCGAAGGACGGCATCGAGCAGGTGGATGAGGACGGCGAGGTCGTCAAGGTCGTCTCCGAGAAGAAGGACGGCCTGGAGATCACGAACACCGACGCCGTTGCGGAGGAGCTCATCGCCGCGCTGAAGGGCACCACGCCGATCGAGGCCGCATTCGAGACGCGCACCCTGGAGTCCAAGGTCGAGCAGGTCGACGCTCCCAAGGAGCAGGACGACGACGAGGGCGAGGACGACAGCCCGGATCCGAATGCTCCTGCCGATGGCGAGAAGTGGATCGACGTGGACCTGACCGCAAAGACGGTCACCGCGTACGTGGGCGACAGCCCGGTGTGGGGCCCGCGCCTGATGGTCGACGGCAAGGAAGGCAATGAGACCGTCACCGGCTCCTTCGAGATCTACCTGCGGTATGACCGTCAGGACATGACCAACGCGGCGTACTACCCGGAGGGCCACCCGAAGTACTACTACACCCCGGATGTGCCATGGGTGCAGTACTTCCACGCCGGCTACGGCTTCCACGGCGCGCCATGGCGCTCCTCCTTCGGCTACTCCGGGTCGCACGGCTGCATCAACATGCCGGTCTCCGATGCGAAGTGGCTGTACGACTGGGCGAGCATGGGCACCCGCGTCGAGGTGCACTACTGAGCGCTCGCGGTGCGCAGCTGAGGGGCTGAGCAGGCCCGGCGCGCAGCTGTGCCGCTGAGCAGGCCCGCACGGCTGAGCCGCCGAGTCGCTGAGCAGGCCCGTCGCTGAGACCTGACATGCTGAACGTCCCGGTCGCCCGGCGACACGCTGGCACCGCCCCGCCGAGAGCACCGATACGTGCCGCTGGTGGCACAGATCGGTGCACTCGAGCGGTGTGAACGGCGCGTCGGGTGCGTCCGGTGGATCGGGTCACTATCTTGCGCGCGTCGGCTGTGCGCCGCGGGTCAGGCCGACGGGGGCTGCAGGGCCTCAGGGGCGATGACCAGCACCGGCCGCCAGCGCTCGGCGGACTCCGGGCTCACCACAGCGACCAGGCGCCCCGAGGTGTCGAGCGCGGCGACATGCTCGCGGTCCCCGAGCTCCTGCGGCGACTTCCCCAGCTTCACGAACTTGCCGTGGCGGAGGTCCCAGGCGCTCTGGTCAGAGATGGTGAGGGAGGGCATCACGGCAGAGGCGACCTCACCGAGGCCGCGCCGCGGCAGCTCGACGTCATCGCCCTCCCCGCGGGCCGGCACGTGCACGCCGCCCGCGACGTCGAAGGGGCCGATGCCGGTGCGGCGCAGCGCCGTGAGGTGTCCACCCACGCCGAGCGCGGCCCCGAGGTCGCGGGCGAGGGCCCGCACATAGGTGCCGGAGGAGACATCCACGACGGCATCGAGATCCAGGTAGGGGCCATCGGTGCGACGGGCGGTGATCTCGAAGCGGCTGATGCGCACCGGGCGGGCCGCCAGCTCGACGTCCTCCCCGGCGCGGGCGCGGGCATAGGCGCGCTGACCGTTCACCTTGATGGCGCTGACCGTGGAGGGCACCTGCTGGATGTCGCCGCGCAGAGTCTCAAGCACCTGCTCGATCTGCTCTGCGGGAACCCCGGTGGCATCCGCAACCTCGCCGAGCGGCTCGCCCTCGCGGTCATCGGTCGTGGTCGCGCGGCCCAGGCGGATCGTGGCGGTGTAGGTCTTGTCCAGGCCGACGAGGTGGGTGAGCAGGCGGGTGCCCTGGCCGATGCCGAGGATCAGCAGGCCGGTGGCCATCGGATCCAGGGTCCCGGCGTGGCCGACCTTCTTGGTGCCCAGCAGCCAGCGGACGCGCGCGACGACGTCGTGGCTGGTGCGATCCGGCGCCTTGTCGACCAGCAGGATGCCGTGCGGGGCAGTGCTCACGCCTGCTCGTCGTCCTCAGCGTCGATGCCGGTCCGAGCGTCCTCGTCGTCGTGGTCGTCGCCCTCAGTGCGCGGCTCACGGTACGGGTTCTCCTCCCCCGCATAGGTGGCGCTGGTGCGGGAGGTCGCGAGATCCGCGTCGCGGGTACGGGCCTCGGCCAGCAGATCCTCGATCACGCGGGCATTCTCCGGGACGGCGTCGGGGATGAACTCCAGGGTGGGGGTCAGGCGCACGCCGGTCTGGCGGCCCACCTCGCGACGCAGCATGCCCGTCGCGCTCTGCAGCGCCGCGGCGGTGCCGGCCTGCTCCTCCTCGGAGCCGAACACGGTGTAGAAGAGGGTCGCGTGCTGCAGGTCGCCGCTGACGCGGCAGTCGGTGATGGTAATGAAGCCCAGGCGCGGGTCCTTCACGCGGGTATCAAGCTGGGTGGCGACGATGGTCTTGATGCGGTCGGCCAGGCGCAGGGCGCGGGGGTTGTCGGTCATGGGGTCTCCTTCGCAGAGGCGCCGAGCGCAGCGAGCTGCTCGGCCTGGGGGTGGGTGGTGGGGATCGCAAGCAGGACGTCACGGTCGATAGAGGCGTCCACTCGATGCCGGAAGGCACCGTCCGGGCTGATGATGCGCAGGTCGGCGGCGGCGAGGGCGTCTGTGGCCGCGGCATGCTCGAGGGTGCGGCGGTTGTAGGCCAGCGCCAGCCCGGCGCCGTCGCGCAGCAGCGACCGCCACGTGGGGGCGGCCGCACGCAGCACCTCCAGGGGTGAGCGTTGCCAGGCATCGCGGGAGCGAGCTCCGTGCTGCACCCCGTAGGGCAGGTCTGCGACCAGGGCGTCGATGCTGCGGCTCGGCAGCACCTCGGACAGGCGGGTGGTGTCGCAGGCCAAAAGGCGCAGCTGCTGGGTGCGTCCGGCCCGATGAGCGGCCTTGTCCTCGGCGAGCTCAGCGTCGACGCGCACTCCGAGCTGCTCACCATGCACCCTCAGCGCCGTGCTGTTCACGCTGTGCTTGTAGCGGTGCTCGCGCAGCCAGGTGGTCAGGAACGCCCGGTACGCCTCCACGTCCTTGCGGTCGATGTCCGCGCCGACGGGGCTGAGCCCCAGGCGCAGCGCCCGGTTCAGGGTGGTACCGCGCCCGCACAGCGGGTCCAGCAGCTCCAGCGTTCCCGCCGCGAGGCGGTCCCGGTGCGCGGACAGAGCGGCCGCGAGGTTCACCAGCAGGGCGGTGAACTGCTCGTTGGTCTTGCCGGGGTACTTGAGGATGGTCTCGAGGTCCGAGGGGTGGCGCAGGGGCGCGGTGGTCGGCAGCGGGCGCAGCAGCGGCCGATCGGGGACCGCAGCATCCTCCTCGACGATTTCGAAAAGGCCGTGGGCGCCGGACAGCGTTCCCAGCAGGTGCGCGGTCGCGGGATCTGCCGCGCCCGGGATCTCGAGGGCGGGCATCCCGCCGATCATGCGCTGCTTGAGCTGCGGGGGCGTTCCGCGGTGGGCGCCGAGCACCCAGTGCGCCTCAGCACGTGCGAGAGCCCCCGCGGCCCGCGCGTACACGCGGTTGGCCGAGGGGGCTCGCAGCACGAGGGTCGCCACGCTCATCCGGGACTCCTCCCCCGCTCACCCGGGCGGCAGGGCCGGGCGGGCCCTGCCGCGACGGGGTCAGTCGCGGGGCTTCTCCTGCATCTCGTAGGTGGTGATGAGGTCATCGACCTGCAGGTCGTTGAATGACCCGAGGTTGATACCGCACTCGTAGCCCTCGCGGACCTCGGTGACATCATCCTTGTAGCGGCGCAGGCCCGAGATCTCGAGGTTCTCGGTGATGACCACGCCATTTCGGGTGATGCGCGCCTTGGCACCGCGCTTGATGAGGCCGCTGCGCACGATGGAGCCGGCGATGTTGCCGAACTTGGAGGAGCGGAAGATCTCGCGGATCTCCGCCGAGCCCAGCTCGACCTCCTCGAACTCCGGCTTGAGCATGCCCTTGAGGGCCTGCTCGACCTCGTCGATGGCGTTGTAGATGACCGAGTAGTACTTGATCTCCACGCCCTCGCGGTCGGCGTACTCCGCGTTCAGGCCCTCGGCCCGCACGTTGTAGCCGATGATCACGGCGTCTGAGGCGACAGCGAGGTTGATGTTGTTCATCGTGATAGCGCCGACGCCGCGGTCGATGATCCGCAGGTCCACGCCCTCGCCCACCTCGATGCCCAGCAGGGCCTCCTCGAGGGCTTCGACCGCGCCGGCGGCGTCGCCCTTGAGGATGAGGTTGAGGGTCTCGACCTTGCCCTCGGCCATGTGCTTGTTGATGTCCTCGAGGCTGATGCGCTTGCGCACCTTCGACAGGGACGCGGCACGCTGCGCGGCCTCACGCTTCTCCGCGATCTGGCGGGCGGTGCGCTCATCCTGGGCCACCAGGAAGGAGTCACCGGCCCCGGGCACGGAGGTCAGACCCAGCACCTGCACCGGACGGGACGGGCCCGCCTCGGTGACGTTCTCGCCGTTCTCGTCGAGCATCGCGCGCACACGGCCGTGGCCGATGCCGCACACGATCGCATCGCCGACCTTGAGGGTGCCCTGCTGGACCAGCACCGTGGCCACGGGGCCGCGACCGCGGTCCAGGTTCGCCTCGATCGCGACGCCGCGGGCGTCCTTATCGGGGTTGGCCTGCAGCTCCAGGGCGGCGTCCGCGGTCAGCAGCACCGCCTCGAGCAGGTCGTCGATGTTCTGGTTCTCGCGGGCGGAGACGTCCACGAACATGGTGTCGCCGCCGTACTCCTCGGCGATCAGGTTGTACTCGGTCAGCTGCTGGCGGATCTTCTGCGGATTCGCCTCGGGCTTATCGATCTTGTTGACCGCGACCACGATCGGCACATCGGCCGCCTGGGCGTGGTTGAGCGCCTCGATGGTCTGCGGCATCACGCCGTCATCCGCGGCGACCACGAGGATCGCGATGTCGGTGACCTTCGCACCACGCGCACGCATGGCGGTGAAGGCCTCGTGACCGGGGGTGTCGATGAACGTGATGGCACGCTCATCGCCCTCGTGGTCGACCTGCACCTGGTAGGCGCCGATGTGCTGGGTGATGCCGCCGGCCTCGCCCGCCCCGACCTTGGTCTGGCGGATGGTGTCCAGCAGGCGGGTCTTGCCGTGGTCGACGTGGCCCATGACGGTGACCACCGGGGGCCGCGGCTCGCGGTCCTCGTCGTCCTCCTCGGCCAGCTCCGCATCCAGATCGATGTCGAACTGCTCGAGCAGCTCCCGCTCCTCGTCCTCCGGGGAGACGATCTCGATCTTGTAGCCCAGCTCGCTGCCCAGCAGCTCGAAGGTTTCCTCATCCAGGGACTGCGTGGCCGTAGCCATCTCACCCATCGCGAACAGCACCGTGATGAGCGAAGCCGGGTTGACGTCGATGCGATCGGCGAAGTCCGTCAGGGTCGCGCCGCGGCGCAGGCGGATCTTGGTGTTGCCGTCACCGCGCGGGACCTGCACGCCACCCGGTGCGGGTGCCTGCATCTGCTCGAATTCCTGACGCTTGGCGCGCTTCGACTTGCGCGAGCGTGCCGGCTTGCCGCCACGACCGAAGGCGCCCTGGGTGCTGCCGCGACCGCCGCGACCGCGCGGCGGACCACCACCGGGACGGCCAGGGCCGCCACCGGGACGCCCACCGCGACCGCGACCGCCACCGTCGGGCTTGGCATCGGCCAGGCCGCCGTGGGAGTGCTTGCGCATGATGCCCGGCGTGGGCATGCCCGGGCGCGAGCCGCCACCGGGACGGGGACCACCGCCGGGACGGGGCGCGCCACCGGGGCGCGGAGCACCCGGACGCGGGGCACCGCCACGCGCGCCGCTGGCGTCACCGCCCGGACGGGCCGGACGTTGCCCGGGACGAGGCATGCCCTGAGAGCTGGCGAAGGGGTTGTTGCCCGGGCGCGGACCGCCGGGGCGCTGACCGGGCTTGCGGGCGCCGGGGCGGGGCATGCCCTGCGAGCTGGCGAAGGGGTTGTTGCCGGGGCGTGCACCGCCGGGCCGCGGCGAGGGGCGCTCACCGCCGGGCTTGGGAGCGGCGGGGCTGCCGGTTCCCTCGGGCTTCGCGGCGGCCTGGGGCTTCTGGCCCGGTTTCGGCGTGCTCGGCGCGCCGGGCTTCTGCGGGGCGGGCGCGTGGTGGCCGGTCGGCTGCTCAGCCGCCTGC
>NZ_JALLAL010000110.1:0-2208 GCF_023062615.1 Brachybacterium sp. Marseille-Q7125
ACACCAAAGCCGCCGCCTCCCGACGATACTCCGGCGTATAGCTCTTCCGCTTCCTCATGACGACAACCTCCCGCAGGTCACCACGACCCGCCATCTCAGGTGTCAACAACAGAAGGGTAAGCCCACCCCGATGTTGCGAGAGCGTTAACGTCGGCGCGACAGGCAGGCAGTTACGATCGAGGTCATGACGATCCGGGTTCTCGTCGTCGACGACGAAAGCTACCTTGCCGATGCCATTTGCACTGCGCTAAACGACGCGAACATGGAAGCTGACGCGGCCTACGACGGTGCGACCGCGCGCTCGCTCATCGACGAGATCCGCCCCGACGTCCTCGTGCTGGACCGGGACCTACCGGGTATCCACGGCGACGATATCTGCCGTTGGGTCGTCGATACCCACCCGGCTACGAGGGTGATCATGCTGACCGCCTCGGGGACGCTCGACGACCGGCTGACGGGCTTCGACCTCGGCGCGGACGACTACCTTCCCAAGCCTTTTGAGCTCCCAGAGCTGATCGCGCGGGTTGCCGCGCTGTCCAAGCGCAACCTGCCGGTGCGCGGCGAGATCTACCGCTGCGGCGACGTACGACTGGACACTTCCCGCCGGGAGGCCACCCGGGGCGGCGCACGCGTTTCACTCAGCCCGAAGGAGTTCGCGGTGCTGGAGGTGCTTATGGGGGCAGCTGGCGCAGTGATCTCCGCGGAGGAGCTGCTCGCGCAGGCCTGGGATGAGAACGCCGACCCCTTCACGAACTCCCCGCGCGTGACGATCTCACACCTGCGCAAGAAGCTGGGCGAACCGCGCATCGTGCACACCGTGGCAGGATCTGGCTACTACGTGGCGGAGGTGCCGCGATGAAGCTGAGTCTGCGCGCGCGCATCACCGTGATGTTCGTGGCTACCGTCCTGGGCGTGGGCCTGGCGCTGATCGGGCTGGTATACGCCTATTTGAAGCTCACCCCGGTGCCGTTTCTGGCCCAGATCCCCACCCCGGATGACGGCCTGGTGATTGACGGAGCAGTGCCCATCACCGACGAGATCCTGCGCCGCGTGCTGCTGGCTTCCGTGGTTGCTCTGGCGCTGCTGACCGCAGTCGCTGGGCTGATCGGTTGGTTCGTGGCCGGCTTGGTGATCAAACCGCTACGGGAGATCGCACACGACGCTGCGACCGTGACCCCGGGTGCCCTGGGCGCCCGGATCAACCACGAGGGACCCGCGGATGAAGTGGGCGAATTGGCGGCCGCGCTCAACGCGATGCTCGACGAGCTGGCGGGTGCCCTCGAGCGGCAACGCCGTTTCGCGTCGAATGCCTCTCACGAGCTGAAGACACCTGTCGCGACGATTCAGACGATGGCAGATGTGGCGCTGGCCAGCGGCGACGAAGCGTCGCTGCGGGAGACCTTGGAACGGGTTCGGGAGGTCAACGCGCGGTCCGCCCAGACCATAGCCGCGTTGTTGCAGTTGGCGAACGTGGACCTCGGCGACAGGCAAGAGATGGATCTGGCTGCGCTGTGCCGTGACGTCACGCACGGGCAGGGCGTGCCGGTGGCGGCGGAGCTGATCACGGTCACCGCCTCCCCTACCCTGGTGCGCCAGGCGGTGGAGAATTTGGTGCGCAACGGGATCACACACGGTGAGGACGCGTCATTAACTCTGGCGAAGGTGGGCCAGAATGCCGAAATCATCGTGGAATCCGGTGGCCCTGCCTTGGACACGGCCGAGATCCGCACGTGGATCGAGCCTTTCGCCCGAGCGCAGCGGACCGCAGGTGCGGGCCACGGTCTGGGGCTGGCGCTCGTCGACGCCATTGCGAAAGCCCACGGCGGTTCGCTGGATCTCACGCCGCGTGCAGGGGGTGGGCTCACGGCGACGCTGCGCCTGCCTGCCTAGGCGAGCTCCGGCGCGTCGCGCTGGGCGGACGGGCACAACCTGGGCAGCGGCCGCGACCAACCTCGCTTGACTCGCTTCGGCACGTCCGGAGACGATCCGGGGGGACTGCCGCACGATCAGGTGACAGCCGGGGTTAGGCCGCCAGGCTGACGGTCGGGTTCATGATGATCAGACTTCTTCAGGTAAGACCCTGGATCGCCCCGGGGATGATGGAGGCAGTGAAGCCACGGAAAGGACTTCCCTGTCATGCCTGCACCACGCAAGTACCCCGACGAGCTGCGTGAGCGAGCGGTTCGTATGGTTCTCGATGCGCTCGAA
>NZ_JALLAL010000111.1:0-2155 GCF_023062615.1 Brachybacterium sp. Marseille-Q7125
CCGCCGCCGCTGCAACGTCATCTTCGCGATGCTCCGCGACGGCACCTACTACCAGCCCCCGACCACCGCCCCTACTCCCGAGCCGACCGCCCTCGCGGCTTGACTCAGAACATAGGGACACCCCCCCCGCACACAAAAGAGCGAGCGGTCCGGAGCTCTCAACCGGCAATGCCGGGGGCTCACGGACCGCTCGCGTGGCCTGTCGTCCGTCAGGGGTGGGTGCGGGCGATCAGGCGGGACGGGCTGCCAAAGGTGGGGGGAACCTGGCGTGTTGCCCGTCCGGCCGCTCCCCATGAGGGGGGTCTTGAGGAGCGGCACTCTTTTAAGTTTTCAACGTTCCTGTAGTGGGAACCCTACACATCCTCAGCGGGGATGCAACAGCCCCCACCGTCTCACATTCGCGAGATCCATGTCTCCTTGGCGACCCGTGCCACCAGGGAGGCTGCCCCCGCGAGATGCTGCGCTCGCAGTCTACTGGTCTCCAGCGATGCTGTAAACGCGCGGAGGTCCCGGATCTGCGTAGGTCGGACAGGGTATTGACGAAACTTTACCGAGCCCGTGCCAGAGTGCGGGGGTGCGCTTGGCCCGCGCACGGCCCCACGACGCCCGCCCCGCCCGAAAACAGTCAGCGACTTCCCAGCTCCACCGTGACCACTGTCGCATCGTCATGGACCTTCCGCGGGCGCCGCCCAGTTGGCAGGTCGCGCTCGGCGGCGCGGATGCGGGTGATCACGGCCGATGGGTCCTCCGCGAGCTCCGCCGCGAGCGACGCATCATCGTGCAGGCCCAACAGCTCCACCGCGCGAGTGACCCCATCGGAGACCAGCTGCACCCGCTCCAGCTGTGCCAGCGGGGTGCTGCCGGTGAGCGCCTGTGCGGCCGCCTCCTCCTCATGCCGCGCCACCCAGAATCCGCCGGGCCGATTGCGCTGAGCCTCAATCGCCTCGGCGCCGCGCTCGCGGGCCACGACCTGGTCGACCCGCGGATCGGTGAGGCGCCGCACCGCCCCATCGGCCCCGGTAAGCAGCAGCGAAGAGTCGCACAGCACCAGATGCTCGAGCACGTCCGCGCGCTGACGCACGGCAATGACGGTGGCCGATGGGCCGCCGCGCTCGAGCTCGCACTGATCCTCATGCAGGGAGCGCACCTCGCCGATCGCGGCGGCGAGCGCCGCATCGAGCCCCACCGCCGGGTCCTGGGCGCGCAGCAGCAGGCGCCCGGCGAGCTGGTGGGAGTACCAGGCGACGCTGTGGTGGCAGCCGGCACGGAAGCGGGGCGGCACCCCGGCGCCGTCGAGCATGACGGCGACGTCCCCGAGGATCCCGGCGGCATCCTCGTTCCCACCGGGGACGGCGGCGTCGGAGCAGACGTGAGCGCGCACGCATCTGAGCCTACGGGGGCGCGGTGGTGCCGGTCACGGCCGTAGAGTGGAGCGCGACCATGTCGGCGCCGCCCCCGCGGCGGGCCCGGCGCAGCGTGCAGAAGGGATGACGATGATCGCTCAGGCGCGGATCACCTCGGACACCAGTGCCACCGTGCACCTGGAGAAGGAGGCCGTAGAGGTCACCGGTGTCGATCTCGCGCAGGTCCGCGACCGGGTGAAGCAGGTTTTCATCACCGCCGCGAAGCTGGACGGGCAGAACCTCGATGTGGTGATCGTCGAGCCGGATGTGCGCCACCACCTGCGCGTAGAGCCGTCCGGGCGAATTACCGGGCGTGAGGCCGATGACCGGGAGGTCTGGGGCCCGGACATGGATGCTCCGCTGGTGCCGCCGATGGGGGATGACACCGCGGAGTTGCAGGGACTGCGTGCGGCTCTGGCCTCCCCGGCCACGGGTGAGCTGCCGACGGTGCGCTCGCATCGGGCCCGTCGGCGCCGTGCGGCGCTGCCGCCGCAGACCTCAGCGGACGCCGAGCGCGCCGACAGTGCCGCCTCGGGTGAGCATCCCGCGCTGGTGCTCTCTCCGGCACAGGTGGCGCCGATGCCGCGCGGCGCGCATTCGGCCGCGTCCGGGGCGACGGCGAGCTCGGCCCCGATGGCGTCGTCCGCGAGCCCCGCCCCGTCCGCTGACTCCGCGCCGTCCGCCGGTTCTGCGCCCACCGCGAGCTCGGCCCCATCGGCCCCATCGGCCCACTCAGCGATCTCCGCCCCCTC
>NZ_JALLAL010000112.1:0-2065 GCF_023062615.1 Brachybacterium sp. Marseille-Q7125
ACACCAAAGCCGCCGCCTCCCGACGATACTCCGGCGTATAGCTCTTCCGCTTCCTCATGACGACAACCTCCCGCAGGTCACCACGACCCGCCATCTCAGGTGTCAACAACAGAAGGGTAAGCCCACCTCGCGGGGTGAGGGTAGAGTGGTTGAATTCCAGCACGAGTGTGGTCCGGCTGGTCTTGATAGAGCGCTGCAGTCGGCTGTAAAAGTAATTAATGATCATGTGGGAGGCTTTGAACCCCTTACACCGTTTGGCGAGCAGGCATTTATGGAGAACGTCCGCCGCGTATATAGGGAGGCCGTTTGGTGAATGTATATGGCATGAAGCGCTTCGCGATCGTCGGGTCCGGAGGTAGCGGTAAGACCTGGCTAGCTAATCGCCTCGGGGATGCTCTTGGCATTGATGTGGTTCACTTGGACTACCTGTACTATAGTGGCGAGCAAACACGAGACTATCGTGAATTTACGCGTATGCAAGAGAGCGTGACGGAGGGTGAACGGTGGATTATTGAGGGGAACTATGTGTCCTCACTGCCGACTCGTCTAGCTCGAGCGGAAGTCGTGATTCTGGTAGATGTCCACCCTTTGATTTGTGCATGGTCTATTCTTTCCCGGCAGCTATCGCGCCCGCAAAAAGGGGCGCGCAATGTGTTGTCTATTCGGTTTCTGTGGTACGTCTTGAGGTTCAGGGCACAGATGCGGCCGCGAGTGTTGGAGCAAGTGTCTCGGTGTTTGACGGAGCGTGATGATCTGGTCTTCATCTGGCTTCGTGGTCGGCGACAGTCCCGTGGGTTTGCAGGGCACGCGAAACGGGCGGTATAGAGCATGCTGGATGTAGGTGCGATGTGCGTCGTCAAAGGGCTGCTTGAGCAGTGCTTGCGGCGCGCCGGCGGGAGGACGGAGCGGTGAGTGGGCTCAGGGTAGGTTCCGGGCTGACGTTCTGCGGGTTCACTGAAGGGGTTCGGCTTGCGAGTCGGCGTGTTGGGGTCCCGGTGGACGATGTGGTTTGTGCTGATTCGGGGCCAGTACTGGGGCGGTTCAAGCGACCCATTGTGGCGTTCTTCGATAGCAGCGCGTCTTGTGAAATGCAAGGGCCGGTGCTGGGCCATGACAGACGTGCAATGCGTAGGCGCCTATTCTGTCATGCAGAAGTGTTTGTGGATGTTTCGCAACCGGAAAATAATGATGGGTTGCTTGAGCGGGAATTGGGTTCGCTCGGTTCCGCGGTCTGTGTCGCTATGAGAGTCGCTCTGGAGTCTGTGCGCCGGCGCGGGAGAGGTACGTGCGCGGTGCTTGGTTCGGAGTCCGGTAGGTGTGTGGGTATCGGGGAGGATCATCGGGTGGCGCTCCCAGTAAGTCCCGCATCCACGTTGTCTCGGATTAGAGCGACGCACGATGAAGAGTGTATTGGGGACACATGCGAAGTTAGCGCGGACCCTGAGAAAATGCGGCGGGTGCTGCATTTGGACGGTGTTGTTCACGCGGAGATCGATGCGCTTTCGAAGTGTCGAGAGGATCCG
This sequence comes from Brachybacterium sp. Marseille-Q7125, assembly GCF_023062615.1. NCBI lineage: Bacteria > Bacillati > Actinomycetota > Actinomycetes > Micrococcales > Dermabacteraceae > Brachybacterium > Brachybacterium sp. Marseille-Q7125. The sequence continues at coordinate 1,524 of NZ_JALLAL010000112.1, forward strand.
TCGTGGTGCGTAGTTTCTCGACTGCCATGTCCGTCGTGCCTTATGGCGCTTGTAAGCCGGAACGTCTTGCATGTAGTGTACTTCGAGCCGGATCCGAACCCGGATGTTCTGGCCCTGGCGAATGGGGTGTCAGGATTTACTCTTAGACCGTTCACGGGTGCGGTCTACGATCTTGAGAAGTGTGCGGAACTGTGATCGTGGCTGAGGCAACGCCTGCGCGGTTGGTGGTCGTTGTAGATGTTTGTGTGGTATGGGGGCGGACGACGCTCCAGTTGTAGCGGGCCATGATGTTGTAGTCAGCAGCGTGGGGATGAAGGAATAGGTCTCAGACCGGCACGATGGGTGGTGCTGAAGCCATTTATGTGCCGTGTTCGTGCCGGCCAGGGGTCGTGGGGTAGTGCCATGGAGTTCACCATGGGGTGTGTCAAGGATTTCGGACAGTCGATGTGTTCTCCGGTGGTCAGGCGACCACTGGGAGGGTGGTGGGGGTGGTCTGCTCGGTCCACGCCTTGGCGGGGGTGCGGTAGCCGAGCGATGAGTGG
>NZ_JALLAL010000113.1:0-1914 GCF_023062615.1 Brachybacterium sp. Marseille-Q7125
CCCGCTTTCGAGGCCGTCGAGATCTCCGACCTGTCACTGAACGACAACCCCACCCGCGCCATCCGCACACTCCACCGATCAGACCCCCGCCGACCGGGGGTGTTGCTTCGACGCTATGACACCACCCTCGTCCATGGGTTTGGATCTTGGTGAACAAGTCTTCGAGTTTGGCCTGGTCTTGCGGCAGAGGCTTGTCGAAGACCTTCTTGCCGGCAGTATCCAGCGCGCAGGCGTAGTGGGCTTGTTTGCCCACGTCCAACCCGCACCAGATGTCGAAGCCGATCTGTTCCATGATGACCACCATCCTTGCATCGAAGCGACGGTCGCCATGGTTGGTGATGCGTCAGCTGCCGGCACCCACGTTACGAAGAGACCTCATTGCTGGGCCGTGTCCCTATCAGCGGTCGGCTGGCGCCACCAGGCCCGGTGACAACACCCCCCCCGGATCATTCGTGCGACAGGGGCAGTAAGTCATGCCGGGCCCGGCGACCGTAACCCCGCCCTACGGGGTCACCAGCAAGGTAACGGGGCTGCCGATCCGTACCAGGTATGCATCCTGTCGCCTCCTTGGGGCCATGCAGCAACTCTGTTCGATCAACGTGTCCGGCCACCACACCACATGGGAGACTGCGTTGGTCACCGGCGTGTCCTCGGGAGAGATCGCCCGATAGATCGCAGTGTGCCGATAATTACCGATCTCTTCCTTGCAGACGCAGGCCTGGCGCTGCGCTGCGATGGTCATCGACGGCGTCTCCTCGACTTCACCTGCTGCGTCCGCGCACGGTGTGCAGGCGGTGAAGAACCGGTGGTCTTGAACAGGTCCACCCATGCCTCGACGGGCATGTCCTTCGGGAGTCCTGCAGCGGTCATGCCGTGGCGTGTCAGCCATGCCTGTGCGGTCTGTGGTGACCCGAGTGAGGTGGTGCGCGCGAGGATCTGGGCGAGCCCCCGGCCGGGGCCGGTGTAGACGCGGTGGACCAGGGCATGGAACTGGCGTCGCCGTGTCGGGGACAGCAGCGGATGTTCGCGACGGTGGATGGTGAGGATTCCGCCGTCGACTCCCGGACGCGGGGTGAACGCGCGAGCGGGAACACGACTGTGCAGCGTGAACTCGAACCAAGGCGCCCATTGCGCCGTCATCATCGTGGCACCGCCGACGCCCGCTCTGCGCCGCGCGACTTCCCATTGCACGAGCACGATTGCATCGGTCCATGCGGGTGCGTGCAGGATGCGGCGCAGTATGGCCGTGGTCTGGTGAAACGGCAGGTTGCCGACGAGCACATGCGCAGACGTGGGAAGCCGGTAGGTCAGGAAGTCGTCGGCGACGACCTCCACGTGCGACGGGAGCCGTGGGGCCAAGCGTCGGGCGAGCCGGGTGTCGATCTCGACGGCTGTCACCGGTCGCCCGAGCTGGGCCAACGGCGAGGTGAGTGCTCCGTCACCGGGGCCGATCTCGATGATCGGGCCCTCGGTGGCGGACACGAGCCGGGTGATCGTGGCAATGGTGGATGGGTCAGTCAGGAAGTTCTGGCCGTGCTCATGACGGCCACCTCGATAGGTAGGCACTGTTCGCTCCGTGGTTGTTGCGGAGCCGGGCACGCTGAAAGAGCCGCCCGGCCGTGATCACCGGGGGCGGGAGCAACAACCTGTGGAGGGTGCTCTCCGCCGTTAGCGGCTGCGCAGACGCAGCGAAGCAGTGCCGTAGAACAACATGCCCACTAGCGTAGGCGACCCCACGGCGATGTCAAGGCGTCGAAGCAACATGGGGCTCGCCGGCGAGCAGTCGAGCGAATGCCTCGGTGGGCGTGAGATAGCCCAGTCGGCGGCGGGGTCGATTGTTGATCTCCTCGGCGATACTGGTGAGGTAGGGCTGGTGATCGGGGATCACCGTGCCCTTGGGCAGATACTCCCGGT
>NZ_JALLAL010000114.1:0-1706 GCF_023062615.1 Brachybacterium sp. Marseille-Q7125
CCTCGATCTTTCATCGGGCTGGTGAGCGGTCGCGGTCGGCGTCTTTGCCGGTGTTCAGCTGCTGATTGTGGCATTCGGGTATGACAGATCGTCGCAGTGTCCGTTGCGGGCGGTCGGGTTCCACTCCCGAGAAGAGGAGCTGCTGGTCGTAGGGGCGGGTGGTCTCGCCGGGTTAGGTCTGTGCGACGGCGGTGCGGAGCCGGTTGACGCCGGTCAGGACCCTCACGGCTTCGGGTGCATGTTCGGCGAGGTGGAGGACCTTGTGCCGGGCGCGGCGCACGAGGGTCGCGGGGATCTCGAACAACCGCGCGCGGAGCCGTTTGGGCTCCCACTTCCGCGCATCATGGCCGGTCAGCGCGATGGTCTGCATCCAGGCGACGAGCTCGGAGGCGAGTTGGATGATCTGGCACCAGATCTGGTTCTGCGCGAAGGACTGCAGCGGGAACTTCTCAAGGCCCATGTCCTTGGCGTTACGGATCCGGTCCTCGCAGCGCGCCCGGCGACGGTGCCGCAGCTCCAAGACCGGGAGCTGGCCGCGCGGGGAGTTGGTCGCGAACGCGGTGATGCGCATCCCCTCGTGATCGGTGATCCGCAGCTGCGCCCCAGGATGAGGACGTTCCTTCCGCACGATCACCCGCATCCCGGCAGGCCACGCGGCTAAGTCAAGGAGCCCGGTCAGCTCCGCCACCCATGTCCCCTCGCGGATCCCCTCGTCCTCGCTGTCGTAGGCGGGGGTCCACGCCTTTGCCTCGTCGATACGTTCCAGTAGGTCAGGCGTGTTCGCAGGGAGGGTGAACCCGACCGAGTAGGCCAGACGCTGCCGCTGGAGCCAGGCCAGGAAGTCCTTGGTGCCGCCGGCCCCGTCGGTGCGGATCAGGATCTTCTTCGACCCCCGCCCGCCCCGGGCCAGCAGGCCCGGTGGGAGCTGCGCGAGAGCCTGCCGGGTGACGGTGATGTGATCAGCGGCGGTGTTCGAGCCGGCGTTGCCGGGGCGCAGCTGGATCGCCAGCGGTTCCCCGGTCCCGTCGCTGCCGTGGTCAAGGAACGCACACAACGGGTGATAGCCGAACCCGCGTTTGAACGTCGGTGCGGCCTGCTCCTTCTCACTGTGGACGTTGATCAGGGTGGCATCGAGGTCGACGACCAGCGGGTTCTTCGCACTGACCCCCGCAGCCGGGGAATGCGCTCCGGCGAGGGTCCAGGCTCTTTCACGCGCGGCCCGGCGGGCTTTCGAGATCGCCTCGATCACGGTGGGCGCGTCCTGGGCGAGGGTGGTGAGCGTGCGGGAGATCGTCGGGGTCGAGGCGACATCACCGAACAGGCCCGGCTCGCAACGCAGCAGATCAGTATCCGAAGCATGCTCCCCGCCGATTGCGAGAGTGAGTGCGAGGTCCAGCAGGACCTTCGCCGCGTGGTGCTCGGCCAGCGGTTTCGTCCAAGGAGCCAGTGCTTCCCGCAGCGAAGAGGCGAGGCCGGTGGCGTGGATCGTGTCGGTCAGCAGCACCGCGCCCGCATGCGAGAGGGCCGGGACCTCAGCGATGTCCACGCGCGGACGGGGGTAGAAGAACAAGGTAGGGTGGGACACCTGAAAGGTGCTCCTTCCAGTGGATGGCTACGAGTCTGAACAACCCGTATCATCCCAGGTCAGGAGCATCTTTCTCTATGTCGTCCACCAGTCGAAACCACACCTCGATGAAATCTCGAGG
>NZ_JALLAL010000115.1:0-1678 GCF_023062615.1 Brachybacterium sp. Marseille-Q7125
CCTCGGGCTTTCATCGTTGAGGTGTCCGAGGGGTGGTCGTAGACGCGGAAAGGTGCTCCTGACCTGGAAGAATAGGGCTTACTTAGGGTCCAATTCTCCAAGGTCGAAGGAGCACCTTCAGGGTGAACACTACCGGGTTGTATCCGCGGGTGCAGGTTGATGTCGCGCCGAGTGCGGCGGTGGGGCAGGCGGGTGGGGTGCTGCTGACCGAGACGGTCCGCGCCACCGGCCTGGACCGGGCCCTGTCGCAAGCGCTGGGACCGTGGCGGCGCCCGTTGGCGCAGCATGATCCAGGCAAGATCCTGCTCGACCTCGCGCTGACACTGGCTGTGGGCGGGGACTGCCTGGCCGACGTCGCTGCGGTGCGGGCCGAGCCGGACGTCTACGGTCAGGTGGCCTCGGATCCCACGATCTCTCGCCTGCTCGCGCTCCTGGCCAGCGATGTCGATGCTGCCGAACGCGCGATCAACACCGCCCGCCGCCGCGCCCGCGAGGCGGCGTGGGCTCGGGCCGGCAGCCATGCCCCGAGCCATCACGTCACCGCGAAGAACCCGCTGGTCATCGATCTCGACGCCACCCTCGTGACAGCTCATAGCGAGAAGGAGAACGCACGAGCGACGTTCAAGAAGGGATTCGGGTTCCACCCCCTGCTGGCCTTCGCCGACCACGGCGAAGGCAGTGGTGGGGAGATGCTGACCTGCCTGCTCCGGCCCGGGAACGCGGGCTCGAACACGGCTGCTGACCACAAGACCGTGATCAGACAGGCGCTGGCCCAAGTAGGGCTGGGGCCCAGGCCGGGGAAGAAGGTGCTGATCCGGATCGACGGTGCTGGCTCCACCAAGAAAACCATCGAGGAGCTGGTCAAACGCCGGGTCTCGTACTCGGTGGGATTCACGTTGCCCGCCAACACCCCGGAGGTCTACCGGATCATCCCCGAGCATGTCTGGGAGCCGGCCTATGACCCCGACGGCACCCCACGAGAAGGGGCGGACGTGGCCGAGCTGACCGGACTGCTGGACCTCAAGGACTGGCCTGAGCAGATGCGGGTCATCGTCCGCCGCGAGCGACCGCATCCCGGGGCGCAGCTGCGGTTCGAGGACGTCGACGGTTACCGCCTGACGGCGTTCGCGACCAACACCACGCAAGGCCAGTTGGCGGACCTGGAAGTGCGCCACCGTCGCCGTGCTCGCTGCGAGGACCGGATCCGGGCCGCGAAAGACGCTGGCTTACGGAACCTGCCGCTGAAATCCTTCGCCCAGAACCGGATCTGGTGCCAGATCATCGCTCTGGCCAGCGAAATCACTGCCTGGATGGGCCTGCTCGGCTACGCCGACCAGCCCGCCCGGCGGTGGGAGCCCAAACGTTTGCGCCACCGCTTGTTCCAGGTCCCCGCGACCATCGCTCGGCATGCCCGGCAGCGGGTCCTGCATCTCTCGGACCGGTCACGCTGGGCCGGGATCATCCAGGCAGGCCACGCCCGCCTCACCGGCCTCCCCGCCCCGGCCGGATAGCTCCCGGCCCCGTCGCTGACCGCACTCCCCAAGGACCCTGGCACCGGAACGCCCGACCACCGCGACCGACACGCGGCGGACCGTCACACCCTCATGCCACAATCAGCTCGCGCACACCGGCAACGACGCCGGACACCGCCGCTCAGCAGCACCATGAAAGATCGAGG
>NZ_JALLAL010000116.1:0-1650 GCF_023062615.1 Brachybacterium sp. Marseille-Q7125
CACGCCCTCAACGGCCTGCGCGTGATCCTGGTGGACTTCTGGTCCCAGGGCACCAAGCACCAGCGCGGCCTGTTCTGGGCCGTGGTCATCGGATGGGTCGTGCTGATGCTCGGCTTCGTCCCCCGCCCCCTGATGCACATGTTCGGAGCGTGACGATGACTTCCGCGACCTCGCAGCCCGCCTCCCCCTCCCTGCCGGATCCCACCCCGCGCTACCGCCGCCCCCAGCACTACCAGCTGAGAAGCAACGGTTTCGACTCAGATTCGAGTCGGAACGGTTGCTTTGCGTCGCGGGCGCTGTCTGAACACCTCCCCTCCACATTGCCCCGTTGTCCACAACGGGGCTCGCGGGCGGGAATCGGCCCGGACTGCTCTCTAGGGTCAGGCACCATGCGCCCCGCGATGCTCCTGGCCCCTCACCCCTTCCGGGGCGGGCCTCTGCTGCACCGCGATCAGTGGCTCGCCCGGGGCGTGACCCGTCGGCGCCTCGCCTCGCCCGAGTTCACCACCCTCATCCCGGGGTGGTCAGCGTTGTCAAACGATCCGCCGTCGGTGGCCGCGGTGGCGCGGGCGGTGCTCGAGCGCCTGGCGCCGCATCGAGCCGCACTGTGCGGCCCCACCGCCGCCGAGCTGCTGGGCATCAGCCTGCCCCCACGACTGCGGACCGCCGCAACGGGGCGCATCCACGTGCTGTCGCTCTCGGCGAATCGGCTGATGAGCACGTCCTACCGCCGCATCCACCGCGATGGCCGCGGCGACCAGGTGCCCCGGATCCGCCTTGGAGATCTACTGCTCTCCCCGCCCGTGGAGGTGCTCTGTCAGCTCGCCGGGGACCTCACACACGCGGAGCTCGTGGCCGCCTGCGACGCGGTGCTCGATCACCAGCGGCTCCAGATCCCCGCCCCGTCACCGGCGGTCCTGCGCGATGAGCTGCTCCGCCTCACCCCGGCCCCGGGGATCGCGGCGCGGGAGGACGCCCCCTCAGGGGCGCCGCGCCGCGCCCTGCCCGGGGTGCGCGCCATGCTGCGCGCTCTGAACGACGCACGCCCGAACGTCCTATCTCCCTGGGAGACGCACACCCGCCTGCTCCTGCTCAGGGCGGGGTTCCCTGAGCCGGTGCCGAACCTGCCGATCCGCGACCCCGTCACCGGGACGAGGCACATCCTGGATCTCGCCTACCCGGCGCTGAAGATCTGCATCGAGTACGACGGGGACTGGCATCGCACGGATCGGGCGAGGTTTCGGCGCGATCGCCTGAAGGATGCCGTGCTGCGTCGGCTGGGGTGGGAGGTCGTACGGATCACCGTCGAGCAGGCCGTGCGCCCGGAATCGTTCCTGGCCCACCTAAGGGCGGTCTGGTCGGCAATGGAGGCAGCGTGATCACGCGCCGGCGGTCCCGAGCAACCGGAGAGCGTGAACAGCGCGAGGAAGCTAAGCGCCACCGCCCACAGGCCCTTCCGAGCAACGGTTTCGACTCGAATCTGAGTCGGAACCGTTGCTTTATGCGTTGAGGGCGCGGGATGGCCCGGGCCCGGGGTGAAAGGGGCGCGGGAAGGCCCGGGCCCGGGGTGGAAGGGGCGGGCCCGGGGCGCGGCGCCCGCCTCGCCCCGGCCCGGGGCGCAGCGCGCCCGCCCGCCCCGCCCCCCCCCCC
>NZ_JALLAL010000117.1:0-1479 GCF_023062615.1 Brachybacterium sp. Marseille-Q7125
GGGGGGGTGTCCCTATGTTCTGAGTCAAGCCGCGAGGGCGGTCGGCTCGGGAGTAGGGGCGGTGGTCGGGGGCTGGTAGTAGGTGCCGTCGCGGAGCATCGCGAAGATGACGTTGCAGCGGCGGCGGGCCAGGCAGATCACGGCGGCGTTGTGGCGCTTGCCCTCTGCGCGTTTTCGATCGTAGTAGGCCTTGGAGATGGGGTCGTGGTTCGAGGCGACCCAGGCCGAGTAGAACAGTGCGTTCTTCAGCCGTTTGTTGCCTGAGCGGGCGGGGAACTCGCCGCGGATCGAGGTGCCGGATCTTCGCGTGACCGGCGCGATCCCGGCGTAGGCCGCGAGATGGCCCGGGGTCTCGAATCCCGTGCCATCGCCCACGGCCATGAGGATCTGGGCGGCGGTCTTGATGCCGATCCCCGGCATGCTCATCAAGACCGAGGCGAGAGGGAAATCCTCCAGCATGGCCTCCACCTCCTTAGCCACCGTCGCTCGCTGTTCCTTCAGCTCTTTGACCTGGCCAGCAACTCTCGGGATCACCAACTCCACGGCCGCGGTCGCAGGAACGACCACGGTCTGTTCACCGAGCGCCGCGAAGATCTGGTCCACCAGTGCTTCGGGATCGCGGCGAGAGTGCGAGCGAGCGAAGCGCAGCACCCGTGCCCGACCAGCGGTTTTGAGCCCGGTGGGGCCTGCGAACTTCTCCAGCAGGTCCAGTACCAGCGCCGTGGAAAGGCTGCCGCCGGCGAACACCCGCTCGAGCGCGGGATGAATCTGGGTCAGCAGGGAGCGGATCCGGTTCAGCGCTCTGGTCGTCTCGTGGGCGAGGTCCTCATCGAAGCCGGCGAGGACCTTCAGTGCGGAGAGGACCTCATTGTCGCGGTCGACTTGCCGCAACGTGTGAGGCATGGTGCGAGCGGTGTCGGCGATGATGAACGCATCCCGCGCATCGGTCTTTGACCTGCCGGGATAGAGATCTGCAGCCTTCCGCATCGCGAGCCCGGGGAGGTAGGCGACGGTGCAGCCCACGTCGCGGGCCACAGCGATGGGGAGCGCTCCGATGGTGTTGGGCTGGTCGACGACCATGAGCGCCTTGCCGTGGACGTTTAGTCCGGTGAAGAGCTCCCGAAGCTGGGCCTCGTCCTGCGGCAGGGGCTTGTCGAAGAGCTTGTTCCCGTCGGGGTCCAGGGCGCAGGCGTGATGCCCGGTCTTGCCGACGTCCAGGCCGATGACGACCGCGTATTCGGAGTTCATGATGTCGTCCTCCTTGAACGCATCACTGCTGGTCGCAGTCTCGACACCCGGTGCCGGCACCCACGTTACGAAGAGACCTCAGCAGTGCTGGGCCGTGTCCCTATCAGCGGTCAACGCGTGTCTCTCGACCGGGCGGCAACACCCCCCGGACCATGAATGGCAGGGCAACAAAGCCATACCCGGCCGAGCGACCAGACCCCCGACCATCGGGGGTGCTCACACGGTAACGGG
>NZ_JALLAL010000118.1:0-1428 GCF_023062615.1 Brachybacterium sp. Marseille-Q7125
GGGTTACAGGTAGGGTTCGATTCGTTCGGGGTAGACGAGGGCGAGTTGGCCGAGGGCGGCCTTCCAGTTCGTGGTTACCGATCCTTCGATGAGGCGTCCGGGGGCTCGGCGTTCAGCGGCGGGTAGGCCGCGTTCCTTCTCGCGCTCCCGGGCTCGCTTGTCCTCGATGTTGCAGATCGCCAGCCACAGCAGCTTGACCACGGCGGCGTCGTTGGGGAAGTGGCCGCGGTTCTTGGTGACCTTGCGCAGCTGGTAGTTCAGCGACTCAATCGCGTTCGTCGTGTAGATGACGCGGCGTAGCTCGGGCGGGAAGGCCAGGAACGGGATGAACCGCTCCCAGGCCGCCCGGAACGTCCGCGCCGCGGCGGGGTACTTCGTGCCCCAGGGGCCGGCCTCGAATGCCTCCAACGCCTCCAGAGCCGCGTCCTCACTGGCGGCGGTGTAGATCGGCTTCAGCGCCGTGGCGACGGCCTTGCGGTCCCCGTAGGACACGAACCGCATCGCGGCGCGGATCAGGTGGACCACACAGGTCTGCACGGTGGCCAGCGGCCAGGTCGCCTCGATCGCCTCGGGAAAGCCGGTCAGCCCGTCGCAGCACACGATCAGCACATCGCGCACCCCGCGGTTGGCGAGGTCCGCGCAGACCTGGGCCCAGAACTTCGCGCCCTCGTGGGTCTGGACCCAGATCCCCAGGACGTGCTTGATGCCGTCCATGTCCACGCCGACGGCGATGTGGGCGGCCTTGTTGACCACGTGAGAGCCGTCCTTGACCTTGACCATGATCGCGTCGAGGTAGATCACCGGGTACAGCGACTCCAGCGGACGGCGCTGCCACGCGAGGACCTCCTCGGCGATGGAGTCCACGACCTTGCTGATCGTCTCGTGACTCACGTCCACCCCGACCGTGGAGGCTAGGTGGTGGGAGATGTCGCGCAGCGTCATCCCGCCGGCGTACAGCGAGATGATCATCCCGTCGACCCCGTCCAGGCGGCGCTGACCCTTGCCTACCAGCATCGGGGTGAAGGTCCCGGCCCGATCGCGCGGGATCGCGAGCTCGATGTCCCCGACCTCGCTCGTCACGGTCTTGGCGTAGTACCCGTTACGGGAGTTCGGGTGGTCGGCGGCATCGACCGCGCCCTTCTCATAGCCCACGTGCTCACTCAGCTCGGCCTCCAGGCCCCGCTCCAGGGCGGCCTTGAGCATCCCGCCCAGCACCCCGCCGTCTCCGGTCAGCGGTTCACCGGCATCGATCCGGGCGAAAACCTCATCCAGGGCTCCGGTGGTCTTGAGCTCGGCCGCGAGCTCGGCCTGCTTTCTACGACGCTCAGCGCGCTCCTCGGCGCTCATCTTCGGCATGGCGTCAATCGTCACAGTGTGTCTCCTTCAGGGGGTGGTGCCACACCCCTTACACACACCATTTGACAGGCC
>NZ_JALLAL010000119.1:0-1400 GCF_023062615.1 Brachybacterium sp. Marseille-Q7125
CTGGCGTTTCACGCGTACAGCCGACCACCCCCGAGACCCACACAGGGGGGATCGTCGGCCGCGTCAGATGTGTAGACGAGACAGGAGAGGGCAGCGGCACCCTGGGCGCGCTGTGGGACGGTGGCCTGCCCGCCCTGCTGGGCGGCGACGGCGGCCCACTCACCGTGCTCGCCACACTTCAGGCTGCGGCGATCATGTTCTTCGCCTTCGCCGGGTACGCCCGGGTCGCAACCCTCGGCGAAGAGGTCACGGAACCGCGTCGGACCATCCCGCGCGCCATCCTCGCGGCCCTCGGCATCGTGGCCGCCCTGTATCTTGCGCTGTCGCTCGTGCTCGTGATCGTCAGCGGCACCACCGGCCAGCCGGGCGATGCCGGCTGGGGGCCCGCGCCCTTCCGCGCCGCCCTGGAGAGCGTCGGCGCCGGCGGCGTGTGGCTCCTCATCGTGTCCATCGGGGCGGTGGCCGCAGCCTCGGGCGCGCTGCTGGCCCTCGTCGCCGGGATCTCCCGCACCATGCTCGCGATGGCACGCAACCGCGACCTGCCACCCGTGCTCGCGCACGTCTCGCCGCGCTTCTCCGTCCCGCAGCGAGCGGAGATCGCCGCCGGCGCCGGAGTGCTGCTGCTAGTGCTGCTGGCCTCTGACGTGCTCGTGGCGGTGGCGGCATCCTCCTTCGGCGTGCTGCTGTACTACGCGATCGCGAACCTCTCCGCGCTGACCCAGCAGAATCGCTGGCGCCTGTACCCCCGCCCGATGCAGATCCTGGGGCTGCTGGGCTGCCTGGCCCTAGTGATCATGCTGCCGGGCAGCACCATCGCCGCAGGCCTGCTGCTGATCGGCGCGGGCGTTCTCTACCGCCTGGCCGTCGCCGGAGTGCGAGGAGCACGCGCGAGCGCCTGAGGGGCCAAGCGTCTGAGGAGCCGAGTGCCTGGGGGCCGAGCGTCTGAGGAGACGAGCGCCTGGGCGGGCGATGCGACCGGAGGCGGCGGAGCGCTGTGTGAGCAGGCCGCCGCCTCCGGGTGTTCCCGCTGGTCCGGTCATGGACCACCTCCGTCCTGGGGTCGCTGTCGGCTGTGCGCGCACCACCATCGTGGGCTGCCAGGGTGGTGCGCTGCCACCGTCGGCCCCGGATTGTGGACAGAGGGCCGTTGTGGAGGAGAGGTCACTCAATAGAAAACCAGTGCGATTCATTGTGGAGGAGAGGTTGCGCCCTCCTGTGGAAGTTATCCACAAATTTGCGATCCCCTCTTCCGTGGTGTGTAGGGCGGCGTTACCCTCGATCTTTCATCGGGCTGGTGAGCGGTCGCGGTCGGCGTCTTTGCCGGTGTTCAGCTGCTGATTGTGGCATTCGGGTATGACAGATCGTCGCAGTGTCCGTTGCGGGCGGTCGGGTTCCACTCC
>NZ_JALLAL010000011.1:0-65409 GCF_023062615.1 Brachybacterium sp. Marseille-Q7125
GCTCGGCCTGCTTTCTACGACGCTCAGCGCGCTCCTCGGCGCTCATCTTCGGCATGGCGTCAATCGTCACAGTGTGTCTCCTTCAGGGGGTGGTGCCACACCCCTTACACACACCATTTGACAGGCCCGCGAGAAGCGCCGCGCCGCCCATGATTCCGACAATTCCTCGAGTCCTGCGCATGATGTTCTCCTTGCATCATCGAATACGGGAAGCGTCCCTTTTGAGGGTCAGCACAATGCCCCATCGACACAGGTGGGTAGGTCCTGCATGCCATCGTGCCGATCGAAAGGGCGCCCTTCCCGAGCTGCCGATCGGCACGCTAACCCATAAACAGGCCCCGCGTTTCTGACGGGTAACTTCTAGCGCCAGAACAAAATGTGGAGCCCTCCGCGTCACTCCTGTTCAGCGCACCCAGCTCCATCGAAGGCGCCGGTTACCGGTGAGGAAAATTCAAGACGAAGGTGCGATGGTGCGAAAGTTCCGGGCACTAGCCCCGGTACACCCCGGTGCGCAGCTCGCTCGCGTACGCCGCGGTCTCCTCGGCGGGCATCGTCGATGCCTCGGCGACGGCGATCTCGGCCTCGACGTCATAGGGCACGCGCACGAACTGGATGCCGAAGGGAGCCTCGCGTCCGCCGCTCGAATCCCCCTCGAGGATCGCGTAGGAGGGCACCGGGTCATCGAGCTGATTGCCCACGGAGCCGACGCTCACCACCTGCCCCAGGTCGCCCGAGCGCAGATACGGATCATGGATGTCGCCGTAGACGAGGACGTCTGCGGGCGCCTCGGAGCGGACGAACTCCGTCGGCCCCATGAGCGTTGCGTACTCCTCCTCGGTGTGGTCGCGGCGGATGCGGGTGAACTCATCCACCGGGGAGGCGTGAACCAGGCGGATGCGCCGGCCCGAGAGCACCAGGTCATGCGAGCCCGGCAGGTCCACCAGCCAGCGGCGCTGCTCCGTGCTGAGCTCTGCCTTCCACCAGGCGGAGCCGGCGGTGCGCGGCGGAGCGTCCCCCGCGATGAACACCTCCCAGTTCCCCCGCACGGTCACCTCGCAGCGCTCGCGGGTCAGGTCCGTGCACGCGCCCCCGCGCGGGCCCTTGCCGATCACATCCCCGAGGTTCATGATCCGCCTGATGCCGCGCGCGGCGATGTCGGCGAGGACAGCCCGGTAGGCGGTGAGGTTGCCGTGCACGTCGGAGATGACGGCGATGCGCTCGAGGGACATGCGAATCCTCCGAATCAAGGAGCAAGACCCCTCCTATTGTGCTCTCCGACCTCTCCTCCTGTGCTCGCCCGTCCCCCCCCGCCCACGTGAGCCCCTCCACGTCCGCGCGCGTTGCACCGTCCGTCAGACCTGGAACAATGGCCCTCATGACCGAGACTGCACCGCGCCCTGGCTCCGCGATCCCCGACCGTCCTTCCCTCGAGGGGCTGGAGGAGAAGTGGGATCGGGTATGGGATGAGCAGAAGCTCTACGCCTTTGACCGCGACACCACCCGTGAGCAGGTCTTCAGCGTGGACACCCCGCCGCCCACCGCGAGCGGCGCCCTGCACATCGGCCACGTGTTCGGCTACTCGCAGGCGGACATGATCGTGCGCTACCAGCGCATGCGCGGCAAGAACTGCTTCTACCCGATGGGCTGGGACGACAACGGTCTGCCCACCGAGCGGCGGGTGCAGAACTACTACGGCGTGCGCTGCGACCCGTCGCTGCCCTACGTGGAGGACTTCGAGCCTCCGCATCGTGGCGGCAATGCGCAGACCGCCAAGCCGCAGAACCAGATGCCGATCTCGCGGCGCAACTTCATCGAGCTGTGCCTCGAGCTGACCACCGAGGACGAGAAGGCTTTCGAGCACGTCTTCCGCACCCTGGGGCTGTCGGTGGACTGGAGCCTGGGCTACCAGACCATCGATGAGACCTCCCGGCGGGTCTCACAGAAGGCGTTCCTGGACCACTACGCCGCCGGCACCGCCTACCAGGCGGAGGCGCCGACGGCCTGGGATGTCACCTTCCGCACCGCGGTGGCGCAGGCCGAGCAGGAGGACAAGGACCTGCCGGGCGCCTACCACCGCTTGGGTTTCACCAAGACCGATGGCAGCGGGCAGAAAGTCTTCATCGAGACCACCCGCCCGGAGCTGCTGCCCGCCTGCGTGGCGCTCGTGGCGCATCCCGACGATCAGCGGTACCAGGATCTGTTCGGCACGACGGTGACCTCTCCGCTGTTCGGTGTGGAGGTGCCGGTGCACCCCCATCCGCTGGCTAAGCCTGACAAGGGCGCCGGCATTGCGATGATCTGCACCTTCGGTGATGCGACCGACGTGATCTGGTGGCGAGAGCTCGAGCTGCCCACCCGCGCGGTGATCGGCCGGGACGGCCGCTTCCTCGCAGATGCCCCCTGGATCACCACCGCGGAGGGGCGCGCCCACTACGCGGAGCTGGTCGGCAAGACGGTGTTCACCGCCCAGAAGCTCGTGGTGGAGAAGGCGACCGCCTCCGGTGACCTGGTCGGCGAGCCGACGAAGATCACCCACCCGGTGAAGTTCTTCGAGAAGGGCGATAAGCCGCTGGAGTACGTGACCAGCCGCCAGTGGTACTTCGCCAACGGCGGCCGCGACACGGAGGCCGGGGGCCTGCGCGAGCAGCTCATCGCCCGCGGCCGCGAGCTCGACTGGCATCCGGGGTTCATGGAGTCGCGCTACCGCAATTGGGTGGAGAACCTGGCCGGGGACTGGCTGGTTTCCCGCCAGCGCTTCTTCGGAGTGCCGATCCCCGTGTGGTACGGCGTGGATGAGCACGGCGAGATCGACTACGACCGCATCCTCACCCCCTGTGCGGAGCAGCTGCCGGTGGATCCGACCCTGGATGCCCCGGACGGCTTCACCGAGGAACAGCGGGATCAGCCGGGCGGTTTCACCGCCGACCCCGATGTGCTGGACACCTGGGCCACCTCCTCGCTGTCCCCGCTGCTGGTGAGCGGCTGGCTGGATGATGCGGAGCTGTTCGAGCGGGTGTATCCGATGGATCTGCGTCCGCAGGGCCACGACATCATCCGCACCTGGCTGTTCTCCACCGTGGTGCGCTCGCATCTGCTGACGAACTCCCTGCCGTGGTCCACTGCGTCGATCAACGGCTGGATCCTGGATCCGGACCGCAAGAAGATGTCGAAGTCCAAGGGCAATGTGGTCACCCCCGTCGGGCTGCTCGAACAGCACGGCACGGACGGGGTGCGCTACTGGGCAGGCCGCGCCCGGCAGGGTGCGGACACTGCCTTCGACGAGGGGCAGATGAAGATCGGGCGGCGCCTGGCCATCAAGATCCTCAATGCCTCCAAGTTCGCCCTCGGCTTCGGGGCTGCGCCCGCGGATCCGACCGGACGCCTGGCCGCGGACCCGTCGGCCGTGACCGATCCGCTGGACCGGGCGCTGCTGGCGCGCCTGGCAGAGGTGGTGGAGCAGGCGACCGCCGCGCAGGATGCGCTGGATTACGCGCGGGCGCTGGAGATCATCGAGCCGTTCTTCTGGGCGTTCTGCGATGACTACATCGAGCTGGTCAAGGAGCGCGCCCACGGCAACTCGCCGCGCGGCCAGGCCGGGGCGGACTCCGCCCGGGCGGCGCTCGCGATCGCTCTGGAGGTGCAGCTGCGGCTGTTCGCCCCCGTGGTCGTGTTCGCCACCGAAGAGGTGTGGTCCTGGTGGCGGGAGGGCAGCGTGCACACCCAGCCCTGGCCTGAGGCTGCGCCGCTGCGGGAGGCCGCCGCGGGGCAGGAGGCCGCGCTGCTGGACACCGTCGCGCAGGCCGCGATCGCGCTGCGTCGCATCAAGTCCGATGCGAAGGTCTCGCAGAAGACTCCGCTGCTGTCCGTGCGTCTGCTCGCGGCTGAGGGTGCGGTCCCGCATCTGGAGGGGGCGCGCGGGGATCTCGTGGCACTGGGCCGCATCGAGTCCCTCGAGCTGGGCGCCGCCGACGGTGAGGGCGTGCGCGCCGAGGACGCGGAGCTCGGCGAGCCGCCCGCGAAGCCGGCCCGCCGCTGACGGAGCACTGGCAGTTCAGGAGGCGCAGAGTGGAGCCGAGGCCTCAGATGACTTCGCGCAGGGTGCGGTCCAGCAACAGCACGGCGGTGATCTGGATCGGGGTGCTGCTGCTCCTGATGGGCGGCTTCACCGGCCTGTACGGGCTGGTCCCCCTGCTCCAGGGCTCTGCCCTGGCCGGCATCGCATGGCTGCTGGTCGGGGCGCTCATCGGCGCCCTGGGTCTGCTTGCGGCGCTGTTCGGCTGGCGCACCCACGCCAGGGTGGATGCCCAGGGCATCTCATGGTCCCACGGGTTCTCCCGCCGCACCGCCGTTCCGTGGCAGCAGATCGCGTACGTACAGGTGCCGAGCGCGCATGAGCCCGGCGGCAGCGTGATCCTGCACCTGCACGACGGCCGACAGGTTCCCGTCACGCCCCTGCGCAAGACCCAGGGGCCGGATGACAGCACCGCGCTGTCTCCGTGGTATCTGCGGGCTGGTGCCGCCGTGCAGAAGGCGCATCAGGAGTGGTTGACGCGCGGGGGGCGATGAGCCGCCCAGCGCGTCACCCCTCTGCGCGCACCCCGTCAGCTCACCAGAAGGGGCTGTACTTCGAGGTGGAGTCCTTCAGATCGTTCACGAAGGCACCGCCGTCGCTGATCGCATCATCGAGGTTGTAATCGCCCGGGGTGAAGGTGTCCACGATCGCATTGGGATGGATGGCGAAGCTGGTGGAGCCCTTCAGGCCCAGACCCGCGGCAAGCTCGCCAGAGACGTTGAACCCGATCGCGTCGGTAGAGATGACCGCACCGCCACCGGCACCGCCACCGGCCCCGGCCTTGGCCTTGATCTCGGTGGAGCCGGAGAACCAGCCGCCCGGGCTGGACTCGCCGAAGGTGGCGCCCGCTTCCGCGCCGGCGAAGGCGCGGGCATCGGCCCCGAGGGTCCAGCCGTTGATGTTGCCATCGGCGTTTCGCGTGGCATGTGAGTACGCGTTCGCACTCGCGTAGGCACCGGCGTACGCCTGACCGTCGACCGACTGGGATCCCCCGCCGATGGTCTCGCTGGTGATCGAGCCGTTGGCGTAGGCGCCGATGCCGGCCTTCCCGCCAGCGGAGAAACCATCGGGCCCGACGGTGCCGCCGGCCTCCGCGTAGGCCTCGGCGCCGGCATTGGCGGATCCGGTGACGCTTCCGTTCGGGCCGTTCAGCGACCCTTCGAAGCCGACCTCGGCTCCGGCGCGGCCGCCTATGGTGCCGGTGTGGTTGCCGTACTTGTCCACGGTGTGGTTGCCGCCGAAGGAGGCACCGCCGCGGGCGTACACGTCGGCGTATCCGAGGTCGCCCTCGAGCTCACGACCGTCGCCGAAGGAGAAGTCGTCGTTGTAGGCGCCCAGCGGCCGGTCGTTGCCGGCGGCCTGACCGCGCCCGTGGTAGCCCGAGCCGCCGTACATCTCCTGGCCGGGGCGCTGGCCGCCGTCCATGAGGGAGTCCTTGAGGAAGTCGATGATGGCGGGGTTCATTGGGCTGAATGGGCCGCCGGGCAGTCCGGGGCCGAAGGGACCGCCGGGCTGAAAGAGGTCCTCGATGAAGTCCCGCACCGCATCGAAGATCCCCCCGCCGCCACCGTCACTGTTGGAGACGTGATCCTGCTCCTCGGCGTGCTGCGTGATCTCCTCACCCTTGGCCCGGATGTCCTCGGCCTTCGCGTACAGTGAGGGCTTGACCTGGCCGTGCCAGAGTGCACGGAACGCGATCGCATCCGGCCCCAGCCACGGCACGGAGTCGATCAGCGCGGTGACAGCATCGGTGGTCTGGATGATGGTCTGGGACCCCTGCCGACAGGCCACCCCCTGTGCCCGCATCTGCTCCGGCACGCCGCCGTAGAACCCGCTCATCACCGCTCACTCCCCTGAAAGTCCCGTGTGGCACCGTAGCGCCGTCGTCATCCCGGCCAGCGTAGGCGCTCGATCGCACAGTGCCCATGGGGAGTACTCCCCATGGGCTGTCTGTAGGGGTGCAATGATCCCGTGAAGAGTTCCCGGGGTGACGACAGTAGAGTCGACGAAGGCCCGCTAGGAATCTGACGCCATGGAGTCGCCGTGCAGCCCACCGTCATCCGTGCCACCGCCGCGAAGATGCTGTTCGTCGTCGGCCCCTTCATCATGCTGATGGGCGTGGGATTGCTCGTCACCATGATCGTGCTGTGGTTCGTCCTGGACACCAGCGCCGTGCTGTTCTTTCTTCTGCCCGCTGCTCTCGGAATCGGTTCCGGCCTTTTCCTGCTGCGGATGGCGCGCAAGGGACGACTGGAGATCACGGCCGACGGCTTCACCTGGTGCGGTTACATCGGCCCCGACCGGACCGTTCGTTGGCAGGACCTCCACCGCATCCTGCCGCCTCGGCATCGCGGGGGCCGGAATATCGCGCTCCTCCAGTTTCGCGATGGCCGCGAAGAGGACCTGGTGGCCCTGTGGGTGGGGCCGACCGACCCCTCCGTGGTGACGGGCACGCTGGATCTCAGTTCCGTGCGCACTCAGCTGATCCAAGCCCACCAGCAGTTCCTGCACAGCACCGCGCGGCAATGACGACGCTCGAGCGGCGCTGACTAGCATGGCCACCGTGGCCCCAGGTGCGGGGCCGCCTACCACAGTGACGATCGGGGGTGCCATGGCCCAGAGGCAACGCAGCGGACGCGCGAAAGGTCTGATGATCGGGGGGATCGCTTCCCTCATAGCGGGGCTGTTCAGCAGCGTGTTCGCCGTGGTGATGTGGGCGGTGACGGGCGAAGCAGGGCTGCTGCTCCTGCTCCTGATACTGCCCCTAGCCGTCATCGTCGGTGGGCTGCTGCTGTTCATCGGCCTGCGCAGCGGGGTGCAGATCACCCACGATGCGGTCTCCTGGTCCACCGGCTTCGGTGGCACGCAGTCGATCCCCTTCGCCCAGATCGCCCACATCGAGGTGCCGACGGCGCGCCGCGGCCCCGGTGGAGTGCAGCTGCATCTACGTGACGGGAAGACGGTGCCGCTCACAGCATTGAAGATGTCGCGCGATGAGAATGGCTACTCGCCCGATCGGACCTACCAGCGGATCGCCGAGCAGCTAGTCCAGGCCCACCAGCAGTATCTGCACCGCGCCGCGCGGCGCTGAATCGCACTGCGCTGAGCTGGGCCTCAGCGCACCACCTCGCGCAGCGAACCGTCGACCCGCCGCGTCCAGCCGCGACCGTCGAGATGCGTCAGCAGCGGGATCGCCACCCGTCGCGTCGTCCCGAGGGCCTGACGGGCCTGGGAGAGCGTGAAGGGCTGCGGCAGCCGCGCGATCTCCCGCATGGCAAGCGCCGGGGCAGTGGGCAGCAGCACCACGCCGTCCTCGAGACGCAGCAGGCGGCCGATCCGTTCGGCGGCGGCGAGCTCGCGTGGCCCGAGCCGCAGAGCTGCGAGGTCATCTGCTTCCGGGGCGGCGAAGGGCTCCGCCCGCAGCCGCTTCTCGAGCTCAGCGACCCCGGTTTCCGCCGTTCCGAGCCCCGCGGCGGCGTTGCGGCTGCGCAGGCGCCCGTCGGTCTCCTGCAGTTCGGCTCGGCGCACCAGCACCGCCAGCAGCGCGGCATCGGGCAGGTCCAGCTGCTGCGCGGCAGCCCCCAGCGGCACGCCAGCCGAGAGCTGATCGCGCCGCTGGGCAGCGGTGACGAGGTCTGTCAGCTGCGTGGTCCAGGTGGCGAGGGCCTGCGCATCGACCAGCAGGTCCCCGTGGCGCTCGATGCCGTCCGGCAGGGGCTCAGGCACGTCGATCCCAGCGCGGCGCAGGCGCGTCTCCGGCACAGCCCGGCGGCGCCGCACCTCGACGGTCACATCACCACCAGCGTCCGGCAGCTCCTCGAGCTGGGCGGTGCGACGGGTGCCGTCGCCGCGTCGGGTGAGCTCGGGCGGGTCCACGTCCATGACCTGCACGCCGCCGAGCACCAGGTGCTCCCCGGTGCCGCGTAGGACGATGCGGTCCCCGAGCCGCACCGGCAGCTCGCGGTCCAGAGTGAGCCGGGCGTGGTCGGCATCGAAGGGTCGCACGTGCACGGGCACGGAGGCGGAGCCGATGTGCAGCTGGATCTCGTGCGGCAGGGCGGTGAGGTCCTCCCCGCTGGTGCGGCGCACGTCGATCCGGTCGCTCAGGGGGAAGGCCCCGGGGGTGATGAGGGCATCGCCGCGTCCCACCTGTTCGGTGGTGATACCGCGCAGATTCACGGCCGCGCGGGAGACGGGCTCGAGGTGCTGGTGGGAGGCGCCCTGGGACTGCAGGCCCCGCACGCTGACCGGCCCGCTGTGCGCGGCGCCGATCAGCTGCAGCTGATCGCCTACGCGCAGCGTCCCGGTGCCCAGGGTGCCGGTGACCACAGTGCCGGAACCGGAGATGCTGAAGGCGCGATCCACCCACAGCCGCACCGGGGCTTCGGCCTCCACCGGCGGCAGCTGGTCCAGCACGGTCGCTAGCGCCTCCTGCAGCGCGGGGATCCCCTCCCCCGTCACCGCGGAGACCGGGATGATCGGGGCGTCCCCGAGGCCGGTGCCAGCTAGCTCGCGGCGCACCTGCTCCTGGCTCCGCTCGAGCAGCTGACCGGTGGAGTCGTTTCGCGCGGCGAGGTCACTGCGGGTGAGCGCCACGACTCCGCGGTCGATCCCGAGGGCGAGCACGGCGTCACGATGGTCGCTGGACTGGCGCTGCCAGCCCTCATCGGCCGCCACGACGAACAGCACGACGGGCGCGGGTCCGAGCCCGGCGAGCATGTTGCCGATGAACCGTTCATGCCCGGGCACGTCCACGAAGGCGACCTCGGTGCCGCCGGGCAGGGTGGTCCAGGCGAAACCCAGGTCGATCGTCAGACCCCGTTTCTTCTCCTCCGCCCAGCGGTCGGTCTCGATCCCGGTGAGGGCGCGCATGAGGGTGGATTTGCCGTGGTCCACATGACCAGCGGTCGCGATGACCCTCATCGGCGCCCCTCCCCCATCCGCTCGATCTCCGGCGCAGCGCCGCACAGCGCGGCCAGCAGCTGGTCCTCCGCCGCCGCGGGTATGCAGCGCAGATCCACCACGCAGGCGTCTTCCCGGGTGGTCGCCACGACGGGCACCAGCTCCGGGCCCGATGGGGTGCGCAGCGCTCCCGTCAGGGCGGCGGGCAGGTGCAGCGCCCAACCGGGCAGCGGCACCTCCGCGCCTCCGCCGCCGCCGGTGCGGCCGTCATGCTCGAGGACCTCAACCTTGAGACCAGGGGCCTGCTGCCGCAGGCGCTCCGCGAAGGCCTCAGTGCGCTGCCGCAAGTCCTCGGCCCGGGTATGCAGGGCCGCGAGCACCGGCGGCTCCGGGCCGGTGAGGGTCGCTTCGATCGCGGCGAGGGTGAGCTTGTCGGCCCGCACAGCGCGGGCCAGGGGGTGCCGGGACAGGCGCGCAATGACCTCGGCCTTGCCCAGCAGCACTCCGGCCTGGGGGCCGCCGAGCAGCTTGTCTCCGGAGGCGATGACGAGATCTGCCCCGGCCTCCAGGGCGGTGGTGGCATCGGGCTCTTCGCGCAGCACCGGGTCAGGGGCCAGCAGCCCCGAGCCGAGATCGGCGATGAGCGGCAGGTCGTGCTCCCGGGCGAGGGGCGCGAGCTCGGCGGGTCCCTGCGCGGCGGTGAAGCCGATGACGCGGTAGTTGCTGGTGTGGATGGTGAGGATCGCGCGGGTGTCCGCACCGATTGCGTCGCGGTAGTCCTGCAGGTGCGTGCGGTTGGTGGTGCCGACCTCGCGCAGGTGCGTACCGGCACTCTGGATCAGGTCCGGCAGGCGGAAACCCGCCCCGATCTCGATCAGCTCACCGCGGGAGACGATCACCTCCCCGGTGCCGACGAGGGCCGTACAGGCCAGCAGCAGGGCACCGGCCCCGTTGTTGACCACGAGCGCATCTTCGGCGGCCGGGCAGGCGGCGAGCAGGGCGGCGCGCGCTCCGGCACCCCGTCGGCCCCGCGCCCCGGTGGCGAGATCGAACTCCACATCGGTGTACCCGGCGGCATCGGCGAGCGCCTGCCGGGCCGGGTCCGAGAGCGGGGCGCGCCCCAGGTTGGTGTGGACGATGACGCCGGTGGCGTTCAGCACCGGGCGCAGGGAGCTCGCGGAACGGGAGTCCACGGCGGCGAGCACCTCGCCCTCGACCTGCTCCGGGGTGATGTGGCCGCTGCGGGCACGGTCCTGGGCGGCGCGCACGATGCCGCGCACCACCTTCTCGCTGAGAGTCCGGGTCGCCGCGACGACCAGCGGATGCGCGAGCAGCTGATCGGTGCGGGGGATCCGCCGACGGGGGTCGTCCACGATCATGATGGGCAAGCTCCTCCCGTCGGCGGATCATGGCGGAGGCGGACGGGAATCGAACCCGCCAGACCGAGATGCTCGGCCTCACTGGTTTTGAAGACCAGGGTGCCCACCAGGAACACAGACGCCTCCCTGCGGCGCTGGGCGCCGATCCCTGAGTCTAGTCCGTGCATCACCGGGTGCGATCGCCACTGGACCCTGGGCCCCACCTGGGGCGTTCCTATACTCGGTGCCATGACTGCGATCCCAAATCTCATCAGCGTCGAGGACGACGCCCCGAAGCGACTGACCCAGATGGCACACGGTGGTGGCTGCGCCTCGAAGATCCCCGCCGGAGAGCTCGAAGAGGCGGTGTCGGTCCTGGCGGGCCAGGATTTTCCGAGCGTGATCGTGGGGCTGGATGACGGTGATGACGCCGCGGCTGTGCGCGTCCAGGACGGCCTGGCGGTGCTGTCCACCGCGGACTTCTTCACCCCCGTCGTGGACTCCCCGTACGATTTCGGCCGCATCGCCGCCGCGAACGCCCTCTCGGACATCTACGCGATGGGCGGCACCCCGGTGGTGGCGATCAACCTCGTGGGCTGGCCGCGCGGCACCCTCCCCTACGAGCAGCTGCAGGAGATCCTCCGCGGCGGCAAGGACATGGCGAACGAGGCCCACACCCCCGTGATCGGCGGACACTCCGTCGATGACCCCGAGCCCAAGTACGGCCTGGCCGTCACCGGTACCGCGGATCCGGCACAGCTCCTGCGCAACGACGCCGCCGAGGCCGGGCTGCCGATCACCCTCACCAAACCCCTCGGGGTGGGCCTGCTGAACAACCGGCACAAGAACACCGGTGAGGTCTTCGAGGCGGCGATCGCCACGATGACCACACTGAACCGGGATGCCTCCCAGGCGGCGGTCGCCGCCGGGCTGAAGGCCGCCACCGACGTGACGGGCTTCGGCCTGCTGGGGCACCTGCACAAGATGATGCGCGCCTCCGGCATCGGCGCCGTCCTGGACCGCACCGCAGTGCCGCTCGTGGACGGCGCGGCCGAGGCGCTGCGCGACGGCTTCATCTCCGGCGGCACGCGGCGGAACCTCGAGTGGGTGCGCGATCACCTCACCGTCGATGACGGGGTGAGCGAGGAGGACCTGCTGCTCCTGGCCGATGCGCAGACCTCCGGCGGTCTGCTCGTGATCGGCGAGGTGCCCGGCTACCCGATCATCGGCGAGACGATCGAGGGCTCCGGGATCCGCGTGCGCTGAGCCTTCCGGTCCGGCGCCCCGCTGCAGACACTGCACCGCACAGAGAAAGCCCCGATGCCCGCTTCACGCGGGCACCGGGGGCTTTCCAGGTTTCTCTGTCTGTTCGGCCGGGTCTGTTCAGCCGGCGGTCGTGATCGAGTCGTCGGTGATGCCGGCGGCCCGCCGGGCGGCCAGGCGCGCCTTCTGCGGCTCGATCACGCGGCGCGGGTCCTTCACGGACTCAAGCCCCGCTTCGAGCACGCCGTAGCGGGTGAGCACGGAGGAGGCGACCAGAGCCGCACCGCTCGCGACCGACAGGAGCTTCGAGCGCCGCGAGAGCACGGCCCCGATCCCGCCCGCGATGGCCAGGCGCTCGGCCCACTTCAGCTTCTGGCCGGCAGCGCCCTCCTCGAGCGGCTCGCGCTCGAGTGGGTGCATCGATTCCTTCATGAGGTGCATCGAGACGACATCGCCCACGGCACCGAAGGCAGCCATGACCCGGGCCGGGCCGGTCTCCGCCTGCGGGCTGGTCACCATCGCGGCACCGCCGGAGGCGAGGCTCGCCGAGGAGACGAACACGAAGGACAGGTGGTCCCGGCTCGCCGACCAGGTGGGCACCGTCGTGTCACCCAGCAGCGCGCCGGTGTAGGAGGCGAGGACCGGGGCGAGCGCCGCCTGGCCGAGGCCGGCCGCCCCCTCCATGCCATGCACGAGCGGGCGCAGCGGCCCCAGCGGCAGGCGTTCCTTCGTCATCCGGTCCACTTCGATCGCACCGAGCACCCCGGAGAGCGTCCCGAAGGACGCCAGGATCCAGGTGCCCAGGCTCATCGGCGAGGTGATCTTCACGGTGCGCATCATGTGCAGGAACCGCTCGGGACGCCCGAGGTCCTCGATCAGGGCGGCGGTGCCGCCGCCCAGGGCCGCCAGCGCGATCAGCCGCGAGTTGCGGCGCAGCGCGTCTCGGCCCGTGAGCTGCGCCCCGTAGCCCAGCAGCGCGGAGCCACCGGCCAGACCACCGAGGAACAGGTACGCGGCGATCGGTCCGCGCCACGGCGGCGCCTTCACGACCGGACGGCCGTAGTAGGAGTCGAACTGCACGTCCCCCACCACGCTCATCTCGCGGCGGCCCTCGTCGGCCCCGGATCCGCGCCGACGCTGCCCGGCCATCGCATCCTGCGCGGGAGTGTTGGGAGTAGTCGCATCCTCGCCCTTGATCCGCTTGCCGCGGCGCTGCCCGGACTCCTCCGGACGGTAGCTGTCGAACGAACTGGTCATCGCCGTCCTCCTGCGAACGCGAGAGCGGCCGTGACCGCCATGCCGACGGCCGCGATGCCCGCGCGCGCGAACATCTGGGGAAGATACTTCGTGGGCACCTGGGGATCCGGCGGCAGGCCGTACACCTCCGGCTCATCCAGCAGGAGGAACACCGAGCCGGTGCCGCCCACGCCGTCGTTCGGGTTCGCGCCGTACAGCCGCGCCTCGGTCATGCCGCGCGCGTGCAGCTCGCGCACCCGCTCCTTGGCCTCGGCGACCATGGATTCGCGATCACCGAACTTGATCGAGGTCGTCGGGCAGGTGGCGGAGCAGGCCGGCTGCTCGCCGTCGACCAGGCGGTCGTAGCACAGCGTGCACTTGTGGGCGGTGCCCATCTCCTTGACGTCCTGGTCGAAGCGCTCGTCACGGCTCTCCTTGGGGGAGATGGTGCCGTCGTCGCGCCGCTCGATGACGCCGAAGGGGCAGGCGCCCACGCAGGTGCCGCAACCGTTGCAGATGTCCTGCTGGACCACGACGCTGCCGTGCTCGCTGCGGAACAGCGCACCGGTGGGGCACACATCCAGGCAGCCGGCGTACGTGCAGTGCTTGCACACATCCGAGGACATCAGCCAGCGGAACTCCGGGGTGTCCGGCGGGGTGCGGTCGGTGCCGGAGAGATCCCCGGCAGGCAGGGCACCGCGCTGGGTGCTCTTCGGACCGATGCCGGGCATGCCCAGGCTCACGAGCTTGCGCCCGGACTCCCGAGCCTCCTCGATCCGCTCGCGACCCTGCTCGACGAATGCGACGTGCCGCCAGGTGTTGGCCCCCAGCGCGCCGGTGTTGTCGTAGCTGGACCCCAGGATCTTCATCTCGCCATCGGCGGGATTCTGGTTCCACTCCTTGCACGCCACCTCACAGGCCTTGCAGCCGATGCAGATGGACGTATCGGTGAAGAACCCCTTGCGGGTGTGCTCCCGACCCCAGCCGGCAGCGGCCATCGGGCCTTCAGATCCGGACAGCAGCGTCATCGCGCCTCACCCTCCTTCGTAGTGCCCTCTCCTGTCGGTGCGCCCCCGGCCTCATCGGACCCGCGGACCTCCATCGGCACCGTCTCCGCAGCGTCGTCCGTGCCCGAGCTGCCCAGCGGGTCATGCTCGCGCAGCACCGGCTCGCCCTCGACAATGCCCGCCTTGAGCTGATACTCGCGCACCAGCTCACGCAGCGCCTTGCCGTGCGGGCGGCGACCCGGACGGATCGCGCACTGGTTGTTCTTGGACCCCTGGATCTGCGTGTTGATATCCAGGTTCAGGCCGATGAGGTCATTGACCGAGTCACCGGTCACGACCGCTTCCTTGCCGCGGGCCCAGTGGTACGGCAGCCCGATCGTGTGCACGGTGCGCCCGCCGATCTCCAGCGGCGTCATGCGCTCGGTGACGAACACCCGCGCCTCGATCGCGGACCGCGCCGAGATGATGGTCATCCAGCCGTACGGCTCCAGACCCAGCTCCTCGGCGAGCTCCGGGGACACCTCGCAGTACAGCTCCGGCTGCAGCTCCGAGAGGTACGGCAGGAAGCGGCTCATACCACCGGCCGTGTGGTGCTCCGTGATGCGGTACGTGGTGAACACGTACGGGTACACCCCGGAGTCCGCACCGGTCACGCCCGGCGAGTTGAGGTTGTCCTCGTCGCGATCGGGGTGGATGCCAGTGGGCGGCGACTGCTGTGCGTACAGCGGGTTGGTCACCATGGACTCCGGCCCCTCGTAATGCGTGGGCAGAGGTCCGTCCAGCATGCCCGTCGGAGCGAAGAGCCAGCCGCGGCCATCGGACTGCATGATGAACGCGTCAGTGCCCGCCAGGGCAGCCGCGCCGCCCTTGCTCGGGTCACCCGGGTCATCCGGTCGCTTGGTCGGCGGGAAGTCCGGGACGTCGTTGCCGACCCACTTGCCTTCCTCCTCATCCCACCACACGTGCTTCTTGCGCTCCGACCAGGGACGGCCCTGAGCGTCGGCGGAGGCACGGTTGTACAGGATGCGGCGGTTGGCCGGCCAGGCCCAACCCCAGTCCAGGGCGATCGGATCCTGCTCCTGGCCCGGCTTGCGGCGCCGTGCCTGGTTCACGCCGTCCTTGAAGATGCCGGCGTAGATCCAGCAGCCACCGGCGGTGGAGCCATCGCCCTTCATCTCCCCGAAGGCGGCCAGGGGCTGCCCGGCCTTCTCCCCGGTGAGGTGCTTGCCGTTGATCTCCATCAGGACGGCCTCGGCATCGGGCTCGCCATGCTCGTCCACCGGGTAGTCCCAGGTCAGATCCAGCAGCGGACGATCCCGCTCGTCGGTCGAATCCTTGAGCTTCTCGCGCACCCGGCAGCCCAGGTCATACATGAACTGCAGCTCGCTGGTGGCGTCATCAGGCGGCGTCGGCCCCTGATCGCGCCACTGCACCATGCGCTGGGTCTGGGTAAACGTCCCGGCCTTCTCCATGTGGTTGGCCGCCGGCAGGAAGAAGACCTCCGTGCCGATGTCCTCGCTGCGGACCTCGCCGGACTCGATCTCCGGACCGTCCTTCCACCAGCTGGCGGACTCGATCATGTAGTAGTCGCGGGCGACCATCCACTTGAGGTTGGACATGCCGCGCCGCTGCAGACGACCGTTGGCCGAGCCCACTGCCGGGTTCTGTCCCAGCAGGAAGTAGCCGTCCACGCCGCCGTCGAGCATCAGCATCAGCGTCTGATAGGTGCTGTGTGCACCCGTGAGCTTCGGCAGGTAGTGGTAGCAGTAGTCGTTCTCCGCCGTGGCCTTATCGCCCCACCATGCCTTCAGCAGGTTGGTGGCATAGATATCGGCGTTGGCCCAGAAGCCCTTCTGCTCCTTCTTGCCGATCTTCTGCGTGTACTCGTAGAAGTCGTCCTGTCCCACCTTCGGCATCGGCAGATACCCCGGCAGGATGTGGAACAGCGTGGGCAGATCGGTGGCGCCCTGAATGTTGGCGTGCCCGCGCATCGCCATGATGCCGGAGCCGGGACGGCCCACATTGCCCATGAGCAGCTGCAGGATCGCCGCGGTGCGGATCATCTGGGAGCCGCCCTGGTGCTGGGTCCAGCCCAGTGCGTAGGCGAAGCACGTGGTGCGTTCCCGGCCGGAATTCTCCGCGATCTTCTGCGCGAAGTACTCGAAGTCCTGGCGCGAGATGCCGCAGTACTCCTCGACCATCTCCGGCGTGTACCGGGAGTAGTGGTGCTTGAGGATCTGGAACACCGTGCGCGGATGCTGCAGCGTCTCGTCCCGCTCCGGCAGACCGCGCGCGACCTGATCCTCATCGCCGGCGTAGCGCCAGGTGGACAGATCGTACGTGCCCGTCTCCGGATCGAAGCCGGAGAAGATGCCTTCGGCGTCCTCGGCATCGACATAGTCCTCAGAGACGATCGTCGACGCGTTGGTGAACGTCTTGACGTACTCCTCGAACCACAGGTCGTTGTCCAGCACATACTTGATGACCGCGCCGAGCAGGATGACGTCCGTGCCCGAGCGGATCGGGATGTGCTTGTCCGCGCTCGCAGAGGTGCGCGTGAACCGGGGATCCACATGGATGACGGTCGCGCCGCGCTTCTTCGCCTCGACGACCCACTGGAACGCCACCGGATGGGCTTCGGCCATATTGCCGCCCTCGATGACGATCAGGTCGGAGTTCGCGAAGTCCGCGACGTACTGGGTGGCGCCGCCGCGCCCGAACGAGGCTCCCAAACTGGGAACCGTAGCGGAGTGTCAAATACGGGCCTGGTTCTCCATCTGGATGGCCCCGGCAGCCGTGAAGAACTTCTTGATGAGGTAGTTCTCCTCGTTGTCGAGGGTCGCGCCGCCCAGGCTCGCGATGCCCATGGTGCGACGCAGGGGCCGCCCCTGCTCGTCGGCATCCTCCCAGTGGTTGCGCCGCGCCTCGATGAAACGGTCCGCGATCATGTCCATCGCGGTGTCGTAGTCGAGGTCGCTCCAATCCGTCGCGTACGGCGCGCGGTAGAGCACCTTCGTCTGCCGCAGCGGGGAGTTGCCCAGCTGCTCGCTCGCCGCGCCCTTGGGGCACAGACGCCCGCGCGAGACCGGAGAGTCGGGGTTGCCCTCGACCTGGATGACCTTGCCATCCTTGTGGAACACACGCTGCCCACAGCCGACGGCGCAGTAGGGGCAGACGCTCTCAGCGACGCCATCGGCGATCGCTGTACGTGGAGCCGTGGCCCGAGTGGCGGCCGAGGTGACCGCTGCGCCGCGGCCCGTCGGATCACCGCCCCGGAGCTGCCGGATCACCGGCCAGTCGAGGAACGTAGTGCGAGACATATCGCGATGGTACCAGCGCTCTCGACTGGCCGGGCGGGACCCTGACGCTGTCAGAGCAGGTAGATGTCAGGACGCGGCATCGGCTGCGGCAACGGCCACGGATCCGGGATCGGCAGCGGACGCGGCAGCGGCTGCGGCAACGGCCACGGATCCGGGATCGGCAGCGGACGCGGCAGCGGCTGCGGCAACGGCCACGGATCCGGGATCGGCAGCGGACGCGGCAGCGGCTGCGGCAGTGGGAAGGGGCTGTCCTCCGGCAGCGGCCACGGATCCGGCAGCGGCAGCGGATCCGGCAGCGGCGGGATCGGCGGCAGCGGGAACCGCGGAGGGATCGGGAAGCCGGGGTCCGACAGCGTGATCGGGCCGTTCCAATCCTCCGGCAGCTCAATCTCCGGGATCCGGACATCCGGCAAGTCGATATCCGGGACGTCCGGCAGCGTGATCGGGCCGTTCCAATCCTCCGGCAGCTCGATCTCCGGGATCCGGATGTCCGGCAGCGGAATCGGGCCCGGCAGCGGCCGCGGGAACGGGATCGGGAACGGCACCGGGAGCGGCTCGAAGATCGGCCCGGGCAACGGCAGCGGGAACGGGATCGGCAGAGGGAACGGGAACCCAGGGGTGCCGACGCCCGGGCCCTCACCCGAGGAGGCACCATCCTGCTCATCGGCATGCTGGGCGAGCTCCTCGGCACGTCGGCGCAGCTCCTCGATCGCCCGATCGATGAGCGAGCGCACATCGCTCCCCCAGCGCGCCCGGAACTCATCGGCATCCGGCCCCACCCAGTCCACACCGTCGACCACAGCGCCGCACGCCGCCATCAACTGTTCGATCGTGCCGGCCGCACCGGTGCAGCGCGTGCCCTGCGCACGGACTGCCTCAACCTCGGCTCCCCAGAACCCGCTCATCGCGCCCATCCCCCTCGTCATCGTCAAGCTGTACACCTGCACGCTACGGGCAGGTCATCAGCTGGTCCATGGGGAATACTCCCCACGACCCCGGGGACGCGCTGGGGAGGGTCAGCGGTCGCCGGGCGCCTGATCCTCGCGGATCCGCTCGTGGTGGCGGATCACCTCGGTGACGATGAAGCGCAGGAACGCCTCGGCGAAGGTGGGGTCCAGGCCCGCCTCATCCGCGAGGGCGCGCAGGCGGCGGATCTGCTGCTCCTCGCGCTCCGGGTCCGCGGGCGGCAGCCCATGCTCGGCCTTGAGCACGCCCACCCTCTGAGTGTGCGCGAAGCGCTCGGCCAGCAGATGCACGAGGGCCGCGTCGATGTTGTCGATGCTGCGCCGTTCGAAGAGCAGCAACTCCCGGGCCCGCGCGGCATCGTCTGCGCCGGGCGTGCTCATGCGCTGCGCTCCCGCGCGGTCTGCTCACGGTCAGCGTCCTTCGCGGTGACCATGAGCGGGGCGCGCCCCTCGGTGATGACCCCCTCGGTGATGACCACCTTGGCGATGTCATCACGGGAGGGGACCTCGAACATGACCGGCTGCAGCGCCTCCTCGAGGATCGCCCGCAGGCCGCGCGCACCCGTCTCACGGGCGATGGCCTTGTCCGCCACGGCCTCCAGGGCGCTGCGCTCGAAGTCGAGCTCCACGCCGTCCAGCTCGAACATCCGCTGGAACTGCTTGACCAGGGCGTTGCGCGGCTCGGTGAGGATCGTGATGAGGGCTTCGCGGTCCAGGTTCGCCACACTCGCAATCACCGGTAGGCGGCCGATGAACTCCGGGATCAGCCCGAACTTCAGCAGGTCCTCCGGCAGCAGCTCGGCGTAGATCTGCTCCTGTTCGAGCGGAGTGTGCAGCTGCGAGCCAAAGCCGATGCCCCGCTTGCCGATCCGGGAGCCGATGATGTCCTCGATTCCCGCGAAGGCTCCGGCCACGATGAACAGCACATTCGTGGTGTCGATCTGGATGAAGTCCTGATGGGGGTGCTTGCGCCCGCCCTGCGGCGGGACCGCCGCGACGGTGCCCTCGAGGATTTTCAGCAGCGCCTGCTGCACGCCCTCCCCGGAGACATCTCGCGTGATCGACGGGTTCTCGGCCTTGCGGCCGATCTTGTCGACCTCATCGATGTAGATAATGCCGCGCTGGGCGCGCTCGACGTCGTAGTCGGCAGCCTGCAGCAGCTTCAGCAGAATGTTCTCCACGTCCTCGCCAACGTACCCCGCCTCGGTGAGCGCCGTCGCATCGGCCATCGCGAAGGGGACATCCAGCATCCTGGCGAGGGTCTGGGCGAGATAGGTCTTACCGCACCCGGTGGGGCCGACGAGCAGCACATTGGACTTGGCCACCTCGACCTGCTTCTGGGCGGAGGGCTCCTCCGCCTCAGCGCCCTGGCGGGTGGGCCCGCCAGCGGGAGCGGACGCCGCCGCCTCCTGGGCGCGCACCCGCTTGTAGTGGTTGTACACCGCGACCGAGAGTGCCCGCTTGGCCGGCTCCTGCCCCACCACGTACTGCTCGAGGAAGGCGAAGATCTCCTTGGGGGTGGGCAGCGGAGCCTGCGCCTGCGCGGCGGGCTGGGCGGCCTCGATCTCCTCGGCGATGATCTCGTTGCACAGATCGATGCACTCTTCGCAGATGTACACGCCGGGACCGGAGATCAGGCGTTCCACCTGCTTCTGCGATTTTCCGCAGAACGAGCACTTGAACACGTCGCCGCTCTCGTTCGCACGTGCCACAGCCGTCCTCCTGTCGTCTCGGGGCTCCGCCAGACTACCCGGCGCCCCCTGCCGAAGACGGAAGGGCTCGCCCGTCCGGGCGAGCCCTTCGACTCAGCGGCCCACCTGGGGGCGCGCCTCCTTACGGGAGGCGAGGACCTGGTCCACCAGGCCGTATTCGAGCGCTCCCTGCGCGGTGAGGATCTTGTCGCGCTCGATATCGGCGCTGACCTGTTCCTTGGTGCGCCCAGAGTGGTGGGCGAGGGTGTCCTCCAGCCACTCGCGCATGCGCATGATCTCGTTGGCCTGGATCTCGAGGTCGGAGGCCTGGCCGCCGCCCTGGCCGCCCATCGCGGGCTGGTGGATGAGGATCCGGGCGTTGGGCAGCGCGAGGCGCTTGCCCGGGGCGCCGGCGGCCAGCAGCACCGCGGCCGCGGAGGCGGCCTGACCCAGGCACACGGTGGTGACCTCAGGCTTGATGTACTGCATGGTGTCGTAGATCGCGGTCAGCGCGGTGAAGGAGCCGCCGGGGCTGTTGATGTACAGCGTGATGTCACGGTCCGGATCCTGGGACTCGAGCACCAGCAGCTGCGCCATGACGTCATCGGCCGAGGCATCATCCACCTGGACCCCCAGGAAGATGATGCGGTCCTCGAACAGCTTGGTGTACGGGTCCTGGCGCTTGAAGCCGTACGCGGTGCGCTCCTCGTACTGGGGCAGCACGTAGCGGCTGGTGGGCATCGGGCCGGCCTGGCTGTAGCCGGCGGCGGCCATCGGCTGCGCGCCGACGGGGCGGGGGTCGAAAGTCACGAAGTCTCCTCGGAAGAACGGTCTGCTGGGTGGCGGGATCAGTCGTCGGTGCCGCCGCCACCGGTGACATCACCGGAGCCGGTCACGATCTTGTCGATGAAGCCGTACTCCAGGGCCTCCTGCGCGGTGAACCACTTGTCGCGATCGGAGTCCGCGGTGATCTGCTCGACGCTCTTGCCGGTCTGCTCGGCGATCAGCTCGGCGAGCTGGCGCTTCATCGACAGGATCAGATCTGCCTGGATGCGGATGTCCGTGGCGGTGCCGCCCAGCCCACCCAGCGGCTGATGCATGAGCACCCGGGTGTGCGGGGTGGCGTACCGCTTGCCCTTCGCCCCGGAGGAGAGCAGGAACTGACCCATCGACGCGGCCATGCCCATACCGACGGTCACGACGTCGGGCTTGACGAACTGCATGGTGTCGTAGATGGCCATGCCCGCGGTGATCGAGCCGCCGGGGCTGTTGATGTACAGGTAGATGTCCTTGTCCGGATCCTCGGCCGCCAACAGCAGGATCTTGGCGCAGATGGCGTTGGCGTTCTCGTCGCGGACCTCGGACCCCAGCCACACGATGCGCTCGCGCAGCAGGCGCTGGTAGACGTTGTCGTCCAGGCCCATCGGGGAGTCGCCGGCCGCAGCCTGCGGCGGGGAGGTCGGGGTGCTCTGAGAGGTCACGGGTTCTCCTTCATGGCGATGCGGTGATCGCGGCGTTGGGGTGCGATGAGTCGACTCTAGGCGCTGCGACGCACCGGAACGGGCGGTGTTCGCCGCAGGCGCACTGCGGCGGGAGAGAGGACAGTGCCGGATGCGCGGGCGGGCCGCCACCGATGCCCGGTGGCGGCCCGCCCTGCACTGCTCACGGTCGCGGCGTCACTCGGCGTCCGCGGCCTCATCCTTCGCGGCAGCCTTCTTGGCCGGAGCCTTCTTGGCCGCCGGCTTCTTCGCGGGAGCCTTCTTGGCCGGGGCCTTCTTCTCCTCGGCCTCGTCCTCCGCCGCGTCGTCAGCCTTCGCCTCAGCCTTTGCGGCCGAAGCCTTCTTGGCCGCCGGCTTCTTCGCGGGAGCCTTCTTGGCGGGGGCCTTCTTCGCGGGGGCCTTCTTCTCCTCGGCCTTCTCCTCAGACGTGTCCTCGGAGTCCACCTTCTCCTCGGAGTCCTCGTCCGCGGAGTCCTCGTCGGCCTTCGGGGCCAGCCCCAGGTCCAGGACGTCACCCTGCTCGTTCTTGACGGTCACCTCGGCGAGCGCCACATCCAGGGCCTTGGACCGCTGGACCTCAGCGAAGATCTGCTCGAGCTGGCCGGACTGGGCGAGCATCTGCAGCAGCTGGTTCGGCTCGATCCCGTACTGCTGGGACAGCGCCGTCATGTAGTTCATGAGGTCGTCCTGCTCGACGTTCACCTCGCGGGAGGAGTTGATCTCGTCCAGCAGGAACTGCGCCCGGACAGCCTTGACGGTGTCCTCGCGGATCTCCTCGCCGTGCGGGTCACCGGCCTCCTTGCCCTCGTTCTCGAGGTGGGCGGTGATCTCGTCCTCGACCAGCTGCTCGGGAACCGGGATCTCGAGCTCCTCCAGGAGCTTCTCGAGCAGGGCGTTGCGGGCGAGCGCCACGCGGTTGCCCTCGGCGTCGGCGGCGGCCTGCTTCTTCAGGTCCTCCTTGAGCTCGTCGATGGTGTCGAACTCGGAGGCCATCTCGGCGAACTCGTCATCGGCCTCGGGCAGCTCGCGCACCTTCACAGACTGCGCGGTGACCTTGACCTGCGCCTCCTGGCCGACGTGCTCGCCGCCCACCAGGGTGGAGACGAAGGTGGTGGTCTCCTCGGCGGAGAGCCCCTCGAGGGCCTCATCCAGACCCTCGAGCATGTTGCCCTGCCCGATCTGGTAGGAGACGCCCTCGACGGACTCGATCTCCTCGTCGTCGATGGTGGCGACCATATCCAGGGAGACGAAGTCCCCGTCCTCGGCCGGGCGATCCACACCCACGAGGATGCCGAAGCGCTCGCGCAGCTCATCCAGGCGCACCTGCACGGCGTCGTCGTCGACCGTCGGCTCCTCGATCTCGACCTCGTAGGAGGAGAAGTCCGGCAGCTCGATCTCGGGGCGCACATCCTGCTCGACGGTGAAGACGAGGTTGCCCTCATCCTTGCCATCCAGGCCCGGCACGTTGCCGACCTCCACCTCGGGGCGGCCGACGGGCTTGAGCTCCACCTCGGTGGCGGCCTTCTGGTAGAACTCCGGCAGGGCGTCATTGACGGCTTCCTGCATGAGTGCGGGGCGGCCGAAGCGCTGCTCGACGAGCTTGGTGGGGACCTTGCCCTTGCGGAAGCCCGGGATCTGCACCTGATCGGCGATCTTCTTGGTGGCGGCCTCCAGGGCCGGCTTGAGCTCGTCGAACGGAACCTCGACGGTGAGCTTCACCCGGGTGGGGCTGAGCTTCTCGGACTCGGTCTTCACTGGTCAGGTCTCCCTGTTGATGGACAGTCGATGGACGTTTCGATAGCGCCTCGGGGTGCGCACGGCGGCGACCTCGCGACGGAGTCGGGGTGACAGGATTTGAACCTGCGACGTCCCGCTCCCAAAGCGGGTGCTCTACCAAGCTGAGCTACACCCCGGAGGGCAACCCCCGGGATATTACCCGGTCCCTGCGCACGATGCCCGAACGGCTCGGCAGCGCTGTGAGCAGATACATGCCCCAGCGTCCGCGCTTCGAGGTGCCCGCGGGCCGCTGATCTGGTTCAATGGGCACCCACGCGGATGTAGCTCAATGGTAGAGCCTCAGTCTTCCAAACTGATAGTGCGGGTTCGATTCCCGTCATCCGCTCCACGGCGATCAGCCACAGAGCTGCAGGTCACGGCCACTTCTGGCCGTGACCTGCTTGCGTTGGGCCTCACGGGCAGCCCGGGGACACCCAGCTCTCGGGGAACTGTGCTCACGTGGGGCTGCGCGGGGTTGTGCGGGGTCGACTGCATCACCCGCCACTCCCTGTATCACCCGCCGTTCCCGGGCCTTGCCTCGCACATCTCTGGCCTTGCCTCGCACAGGCCGACGGTGTTGCCTGGGCCCATGACGCCCACCACCCCGTCGGCCCCCTCTACGCCATCGGCCGAACCCACCCCGTCGGCTCCCTCTGCCCCATCGGCCACTCCTGCGGTCCGGCACCTGCGCACCACCACGCCGCTGGGCGAGTATGTCCTCGCCGCGCGGGGCGAGGCGCTCAGCGGCATCTGGCGCATCGGCCAGGCCCACTTTCCGCCGCCCACACAGCTGGGCACCGAGTCCCCGTCGGACCCCTTCCTGTGCCGCGCCGCCGATCAGCTGCTCGAGTACCTCTCCGGGACGCGGGAGGAGCTGGATCTGCCGACGGCCGCCGAGGGCACCGCGTTCCAGCAGGCGGTGTGGTCGCTGCTGCGGCAGATCCCGCGCGGGCAGACCACGACGTACGGCGCGATCGCCCGGGATTTGGGCAGGCCGAGGGCGGCGCAGGCCGTCGGCGCGGCGGTGGGGGCGAACCCGCTTTCGATCCTCGTGCCGTGCCATCGGGTGCTCGCTGCTGATGGCCGCCTGACCGGGTATGCGGGCGGCGTCGAGACGAAACGGACGCTGCTGGTGCTCGAGGGCGCTCTGCAGAAGTGACACGATGAGCGGATGACCACCCCCGCCACCACCCCGCAGGTTCCCGAGCCCTTCACCTTCCCCGTCGCCGCACGCTACGCGGGGATGGCCACCTCGCCGCTGAAGGACATCTTCACCCTCGCCGCACGGCCCGACGTGGTCTCTTTCGCCGGCGGCATCCCGGACCCGGAGCTGTTCGACCTCGAGCAGGTCACCGCCTGCTACGACCGGGTGCTCACACATCAGGGACGTCGGGCACTGCAGTACGGGGTGAGCGAGGGCGAGCTGGAGCTGCGCGAGCAGGCGGCCCGTCGGCTCTCCCGCGACCTCCCGACCGACGCCGGGCAGATCCGCGTGACCTCCGGATCCCAGGAGGGGCTGTTCGTGGTGGCGCAGGCGCTGCTCGAGTCCGGTGACGTGGTGCTCGTGGAATCCCCGACGTATCTGGCGGCCGTGCAGGCGTTCTCGGTGCACGGGGCGCACATGGTGGGCGTGGACACGGACGACGACGGGGTGATCCCCGAGGCTCTGGCCGCGGCGATCCGTGAGCATCGCCCGAAGATGGTGTATCTGATCCCGACGTTCCAGAACCCGACAGGCCGCACCATGCCGCCGACGCGCCGCGAGGCGGTGGCTGAGGTGCTGCTCGCAGCCGATGTGCCACTCATCGAGGATGACCCCTATGGCGCGCTGAGCTTCACCGGTGACCGCTGGGCGCCGATCGCCTCGCTGCCCGGAATGGGTGAGCGCACGATCCTGCTGAATTCGATGAGCAAGCTCATGAGCCCCGGGGTGCGGATCGGCTGGATGCGGGCCGAAGGGCCTATCCGGGACACCCTGGCGGTGGCGAAGGCGGCGATCTCCATGCAGTCCTCCGTGGTCGATCAGCTGACGGTGGCGCGATACCTCGAGACTGCGGACCTGGATGCGCATGTGGCGCGCGTGGCGGCGGTGTATCGGGAGCGACGCGACGCGATGGTCGCTGCCCTTGAGCCCGTCCTGCCCGCGGGGGCGCACCTCACCCGACCCGAGGGCGGGATGTTCCTGTGGGCGGCGCTCGGCGAGGGGTATGACGCGCAGGAGATGCTGGCCGATGCGGTCGACGCCGGGGTGGCGTACCTGCCGGGCTGGTCCTTCTTCGCCGACCACCCGGACCGCTCGACCATGCGGCTGAGCTTCGTCACCCACTCCCCTGCTGTGATCGCGGATGCGATGGGGCGGCTCGGGGAGGTCATCGCGGGGGCGCGGGCACCGCGGGGGTGACGGGCCTGTCGGCGTTCTCGGGGGCCGACCAGCGCAGCGTCACCCGGAAGCCTTCGCGGCGGCGGATCACCGCACCGGGCCCCAAGATGGTGCGCGCCGCGCGGCGCAGCTGCGCAAGGGCGAACGTTGCATCGCGGACGGGCATCGCCGGACCCCGCATGGAGTCCGACGTGTCCTGCGCGTCCTGGATGTTCCGGCGGGGTGCGTTCCGGTGGGGTCGGGGATGCTTCACGAGGCCGATCAGCGGGTTGGTGAGGGCGTTGAGGATGTCCCAGGCATGGTCCAGCCTCGAGGCGGGATGGACGAGAGTGACGACCAGCAGTCGTCCGCCCGGGGCCAGAAGTTTCCGGGCGGATTCAAGCGCCTCATCGAGGGTCATGTGGTGGACGGACGCCACCATCGTCACGACGTCATAGCGGCCGTGGTGCTCCGAGGATGCGGTGTGCTCAGCGAGGGAGCCCTGGAGGATGCGGACGTTGGTGAGCGTGTGCGTGCGACGACGAGCCTGCGTCACCATGCCGGGATCCGGGTCCAGCCCCACGACCTCACACGATCGCTCGGCGAGAGCCGCGACCAGGTCGCCCCTCCCGCACCCCACGTCGAGAATCCTCTGCGGGGCTGCCGGTAGGTGGCGCTCGATCCAGTGACGGAAATGCGCGTTGTGATCCCACGGATGCCGAGCGTTGAGACGAGTGAGGCCACGACCCACTGCCCGGATCAGCGGATTGGGGGTGGTGCGGATGTTCCACGGCGAGGGCACGGCTCCATCATGCACGGCCGGGCTAGCCGCGGATCGTAGGAGGGTTCTGTGCTGACGCGCGCCGCGGGCGGTAGGTGCGGGCTCTGCGAGTGGGCTCTGCGGATGATGTGCGCGAGTGGAGAAGCGTGCTGGGCACGGCTGCACTCGGCGGCGTGTATCGAACGCGCATGCGACTATGCATGAGCGGCGTCCATGAGTTTCGTGCTAGAACCCCATGGGGCTCTTGTGGTGTCCCTGCGGACCGGCGTGAGAGGTGCGCACGGCCCCTCTATCACGCAGCCCTGACAAACGTGGAGCACGGTGTGGACAGAGTGCTGGCCTGTGGATATGCGTGTGGGTGGGCGGGGCTGTGGAGGGGGAGGGGTGTCTCGTCGTGAGGCGGTGTGCCGCGACCTTTCCTCCACAGTGGGGGTTTATCCACAAAATCATCCACATTCGCGGCAAGGGCTTCCATGGGTTGGTTTCAGGTGGGATCATGGAGGTGTTCATAAAAGCGTGATCTGGCGTCGGAAAGGGGGTGCGTGATGGGACTCGATGATGTGCGGCCGGGCGGTGTGGGTTCGCCGCGGGAGGCTCGCGGTGAGCAGCCCGCGCGTGCTCCCCGGGCGGGCGGACGCGGCAGTGATGCGGCCTGCGCCACCGCCGGCCCGCCGCGGAAGATCATTCGTGGCCGTGGTGCGATGACGCCTGCGGCAGCGGCGGTGCGCTCGGGCTCGGAGGCGGACTGTGATGAAGCCCAGCTCATGGTTCGGGTGCAGGAGCGGCGTCGTCTCGCCGGCACTCTCTACGCCGAGGAGGTCCGGGACCTGGCGCTGCTATGGACGGTCGATGATGACCACCCGGGTGAGGCGGATGAGCTGGCGGTCAACTGTCTGATCGCCGCCGCGGGGCTGCGCTCCAAGGTGGGGCGTGCGGAGGGGAAGCTGCGCGATGCCGTCCACGCCACTCGTGACCTGCCCCTGTGTCTGGATCTCGTCGCGGGTGGTGTGTTGCCGGTGGAGTGGTTTGAGTGGTTGATCCGCTCCACGCGCCGCCTGGAGCCTGAGCAGCGTCGTCAGGTCGATGACCGGGTCGCTGAGTGGGACCTCGCGGGCATTGACGTGAACCGCTTCTACCGCGAGCTACGCATGTTGATCGCCTGGTTCGGTGCTGGACTGCAGCAGGAGCATCCCACCCAGCAGCGCAATGTCGAGGTGTTCCCCTCTCCGGATATGGACGGCACGGCGTGCTTGCAGGTGACGGGCCCGGCGCCGGAGATCGTGGCGCTGGGGCACCGGCTCGATGCTGCCGCACGGGCGGTGCAGACCGCGCAACGCCAGGCGCTGGTGGAGGCCGGCCCCGCCTCGTCGTTGAGCCCTGCCTCATTTCCGTTTGACGTGTTCGGGACGGTGGCGGAGACCGGCAGGCCCATGTCTCTCGCGGCGCTGCGCTACGCGATCCTGACCCGCACCGCCTTCGGCACCGACGGTATTGAGGTGCCCGAGTCTGGGTTCCGCATCAACGTCACCGTGCCCGTGATGACGCTGCTGGGCCGGTCCGAGGCGCCGGGTGAGGTGGATGGGACGCATCCGATCCCGCCCGCCATGGCCCGTGACCTCGTGGTGAACGCCCCGGTGTTCCACCGGGTGCTGACCGATCCCGTGGACGGTTCGTTTCTGCCGCGGGCGGCGAAGATGTATCAGGTGAGTCGGTCGATGCAGGAGTTGCTGCGGCAGATCGACCCGGTCTGCGCAGTCCCCGGCTGCGCCACGATCGTCACCACCAGCGGCGAAAGTGACCACATCGAAGAATTCGACCACCAGCATCCAGACCGGGGCGGCCCCACGAGCCCCCAGAACCTCCACCGGCTCTGCTACAGCCATCACCGGTTGAAGACCCTTGGGCTGATCGACCCGGTCCGTGATCCCGAGACCGGCACCACCACCTGGACCGCACGAACCCGAGGGCATACCCATGCCCTGGCTGAGACTCAGCGCAACATCGACCTCGTCACCCGCGAACTCGGCGACCGCCTGCGCGTCGTGTGGAACACCTACCTCGAACGCGAGGAAGACGCCCACCGCCGGGCACGGGGTGAAACGGTAGACGAAGAGAGCGAGCCAGCCTCAGACCCACCCGGTCCCACCACCCCGCTCTACGACCCCGAGCACCCGCCGTACTGAGAGCACCGCTCTCGCCGAGCCCCATCCACGAACGGCACTCTGACGACCGGCCACCTGCAGTATGCGCGCGGCCGGTCGCCTGAGTACCGTCCGCGGAACCAGCTGGGCGGGCTTGTCCCAGCAGTCCCGCACCGCTCACGCCCCGAGCTCGCGCAACCGCGCGCGGGCCATCACCGCTATCGCGAGCACCGCCACGAGCGCCCCGCCAGCCAGTGCCAGCGCCCCCACCTGCGTCACCAGCCCCCACAGCACCGCCCCGGCTGCGAGCGCCAGCAGCACCGCGTCCGACTGCCAGGCGAGCATTCCGAGCACCGCTCCATCGCCCTGTGCAGTAGGCATCGGCGTCATGAGCTTCAGCGGCATCGGCCCCTTCGCCGCATCTCGCGCCCGCCCGGCGACCAGCACCGGTACCAGCAGCACCGGCAGCAGCACCGGTATCATCAGCACGGGCAGCGTCACGTTCCCTCCGCCCACGCCCTCCGCGCCCATCGTCAGCAGGCCCGCCACCCCACCGACCAGCGCCCCGAGCATGAGCACCCCGGTCGGGGCGAGAGCATGCAGCAGCACCTGCACCCCGGCGCGCTGGCCGAACAGTACCGGTGCCCCCAGCGTCGCGACCCCATGCCGGATCCCGTCCACGAACGGCCCCGTCCCCACCCACAGCGCGAGCGAACCCAGCAGCATCGCCCCCACTCCGAGCGGCCCCGTCAGAACCTGCGCCACGACCAGCAGCCCCGCGCCCAGCAGCACCCCCGCCAGACCCCCGAGCGTCCGCTCCGGGCTGCGCAGCCAGCCGACCACGTCCCGGCGCACGTACAGCAGCGTCAGCGGCCCGCCGCCAACCGCCCGAAGGCTCCGGCCCGTGCTCGGTGGCGGCCGCAGCGACCCCGCCGCACCCGCCACATCACCGCTGGTCACCATGCCTGTGGCGCTCTGCCAGCGCACCGCCTGCTCGAGCAGCACCCACCCCCGCAGCCGATCGAGCGCAAGCACCGACCCCGCCGCCGCCACCGCTCCTGCCCCGCCGAGCACAGCGGCGAGCGCCCACGGCACCCCATCGGCCAGCGTCCAGCCCCATGGCGGCAGCAGCCACGCCCCCACCGCCGCAAGCGTGAGCAGGCCCGCCACCACGCCACGGCCGCGCGAGCTCAGCAGCTGGCCGGCCAGCCACGCTCCGCCCAGCAGCAGCGCCACCCCGGCAGCCACCGCCCCGAGGGCCACCAGCCCCATCGGCTCCACATACCCGGCACCCAGCAGTGTCGCCCCCACCACGCCGGCCAGCAGCAGCCCCACTGCCACCAGCGCCAGCAGGGACCGGGCGAGGGGCCGCCACAGCACCCGTCGGCGCGAGATCGGTCCCGCCGCGAGCGTCGCGGTCAGGAACGGGGCCAGCAGCGCCGGGCCGCGCACCGCCCCCACCAGCACCGTCGCCGCGCCCCCGCCGAGCAGCGCCGCCATCAGCATCCCGGGCGTGCGGGCATCCAGCAGCACCGGCAGCACATCCGGCCGCGCGAGGAACAGTCCCGCACTGCGCAGGGCCGGCGCCCCGAACACCAGCACTGTCATCACCGTGAGGTAGACGATATAGAGCAGGTCCATGGCGCTGCGGGCACTCGCACGCCCCGCCCAGACCTGCCGGGCCGGCCCCAGCGGGTCGCTCACACCTCCCCCTCCAGGTGCAGCCGGCGATCCGCGAGCTCCTCGAGCAGCCGCGGGCTATGCGTGGCGAGAACCACAGCAACCCCCGCCTGCGCCCGGGAGCGCAGCGCCGCGATGACCAGCCCCAGCCGCTCGGGGTCCAGCCGCTGCTCGGGCTCATCGAGCAGCAGTACCTGCGCCGGACGCGCGAGGGTCAGGGCGAGGGACACCAGCTGCGTCTGCCCGCTCGAGAGCTCATGCGGGAAGCGCCGCGCAAGCGCCGTGATTCCCAACTCCTCCAGCAGCGCATCGGTCTGCTGCTCCGCCTCCGCCGCTGCCGTCCCCCAGGTCGCGGCGATGAACTGCAGATGCTCCCGCACCGTGAGATCACGCGAGGTCTGCGGCGGGCCGATGAGCGCGGCGAGCGCCGTGCGGAATCCGCGGTCGCGGTCATCGGGGCTGCGCCCCAGGATCCGCACCTCCCCCGCCGTGGGTTCGAGGATCCCGGCGAGCACGCGCAGCAGCGTCGTCTTGCCGCTGCCGTTCGCGCCGGTCAGGGCGAGCACCTCTCCGGCCGCCACGGAGCCGCTCGCCTCCAGCAGCATCACCGCTTCATCGGCCACCACACCCACGCCGTCGAAGCGCACCACTGCCACATCGGTTGGCGTGGTGGAGAGCGACGGCGCGGAGGTTCGATGATGTCGAAGCACCGCCCCATTGCACCGCATGAGAGTGGGCTGCTTCCTCCGACGATGGTCGCGATCTGGACGGGACGCGCTCGCGATCTGCCCCGACACGCCCCGATCTGGACCGGACGCGCTCTCGACCTGCCCCACCCACACCGCCTACCCCCACGCCCCTCTCACACTGTGAGACGTCACCCTCTAGATTTCGTGTCAGATCCGTGAGATCATAGAGAGGCGCCGACGTAGGTGCCGCCACCCTGTACCTGCAGGCCGAGCGGCACTCGAGCCGCCCCGACGTTTCCACTCCCCCGGTCCTGCGACCGTGGACGCCGCGCGGCCGCCCCGACCCCACCAGGGCCGTGGGTACCGGCGGCGCACAGGTCAACCCAGGAGGTAAGAGCTTGTCCGTCGCGACCCCCGCCCCGAAGATCGGTGAGGTCCTCACCCACCCCGTCCATGGCCCCGTCAGCATCGTGGCCACCTGCACCCGCACTGTGCGCGGCGAGGAGAGGGACTACGTGGACCTGGAGGTCATCGGCGACGAGATGCGCATCTCCGTCCCCGCCGACGGCAAGGACGTGATCGGCCTGCGCCCGCTGCTGGCCGAGAAGGAGATCGCAGAGCTCATCGCGAAGCTCGCCGAGCCCATCGAGATCCCCGCCAAGAAGGCGTCCTGGGCCCATCGCATCAAGTCCCTGCAGATGCAGCTGCAGACCGGCCGTATCAGCGACCGCGTCGAGGTGATCCGCAACATCATGCGCGATTCCGGTGGCGTGCCCTCCTCCCTCGCGGAGCGCAATCTGCTGCGCCAGGCCGTGGGCCCGCTGGCCTCCGAGGTCGCGATCGCCCGCGACATCTCCCTTGATGAGGCCACTGAGCTGCTGCAGAGCACCGCTGAGGGTGCCCTCGAGTCCAAGGCCGCCTGAGCCGACCTCTCACCACGCTGCCCCGCGTCACGTCCTCCCGCGCACCCCGCCGGAGGGTGTGACGCGGGGCAGTGTGCGTGCGAGCCACGCTCCTCCGGCGAGGCACAGTGCCCCGGTGACCGCCCCGGCCGCTGCCACCGGCGCAAGCAGCGTGATCCCGGAGACCAGCAGCGGCGCGACCAGCCGCCCGCCCCCGAGCATCGTGTTCCACCAGGCGAGATAGCCGGTCCGCCCATGCACCGGGGAGACATCGATCCCGAGGGTCATCACGATCCCCGACCCCAGGCCGTTGCTCACCGCGATCAGCAGCATCGGCACCACGAGCGCGACCACGGCTGCCGCCTCGCCCCGCCCCGCCAGCAGCGTGCCCAGCACCGCGAGCAGCACGAACCCGGCTCCGAGCCCGAGCGCGCACGGCACCGCCGCGGCGGCCCGGCCATAGCGGTCCATGAGCGTGCCCGCCGGGACCACCAGCAGGATCTCGACGGCCGCCCCGACCCCGAAGACGATCGAGATCCACAGGGCGTCCAGGCCCAGCGCCGCCCCCAGCAGCGGCACGATCACCGGGCGGTTCACCCGCGCCATCATCACCGGTGCGATTCCCGCGCCGACGGACGCCATCCGTGCCAGCACCGCCCGGTCCAGGCGCCGACGGGCCGGGCTGCGCGGCAGCTTCCGCCCCGGCCCTGCGGTGCGCACCGTGCGCTCCCCCGGCGGGAGGAACAGCGCGATGAGCGCGGTGCCAGCCCCGACCACCACCGCGAACAGCAGGAACACCGCGGGGATCGACCAGCTGGCCATCACCGCCGCACCGAGCAGCGGACCGACCACCTCTCCCAGGCGCAGCACCCCACCGAACAGGGTCATGCCGCGGGCCCGCATCGTCGGCGGCAGGGCGGTGCCCAGATACGACTGTCGGCCCAGCTGCCACACCTGGGTGGCGGCGGCGATGACCACCAGC
Organism: Brachybacterium sp. Marseille-Q7125; assembly: GCF_023062615.1. Lineage (NCBI taxonomy): Bacteria > Bacillati > Actinomycetota > Actinomycetes > Micrococcales > Dermabacteraceae > Brachybacterium > Brachybacterium sp. Marseille-Q7125. The sequence continues at coordinate 32,624 of NZ_JALLAL010000011.1, forward strand.
AGCGCCACGAACCGCGCGCGCTCCATCGGCCCGCTGGGCGCATCGAGAGCCGCGTTCAGCAGGGCGAACAGCGCCAGGCCCGCACCGACCAGCAGGACCCCGGTGCCGACGAGGGCCGGGCGAGCGCCGAGCCGAGCGATCAGCCGCCCCGCCGGAATCGGCCCCAGGAAGGAGGCGGCGCCGAAGATCACCGTGAGCCCCGCGGACTGCGGCACGTTGAACCCCAGGTCAAGGGCGATCAGCGGCACGAGTGGGAGCAGTGCCGCCAGTCCCGTGAACTCCAGGAAGGTTGGGGCGTACACCGAGGGGATGAGGGTGCGCAGCACCCTCGCCGTCGGCCCGTCGATGGCGGTCAAACCTCCGCGGTCTCGGCGATCGCGATGCTCTCCGCGTTCCGCGCGACCTGCTCATCCATGCCCGCGGCAATCGCCTCCGCGGTCCAGCGCACCGCCCAGGCGCGCCGATGCTCCGCCCCCTCGACGCTGCTCAGCCACGCCGGGGTGGGCGTCGGGACGGGCTCCAGGCACGTGGTGGCCCAGCCGCCCGTCTGCGCCGCGAGCGCCAGCAGCGCGATCTCCCAGCCGATCGCGAGGGCCGCCGCTCCGCGCCGTGCGAAATCCGCAGCGTCCATCACCGCGCTGTGCCGCAGACGCAGCCGGGTGGTGCCGTCGTCCTCCGGGTCCAGCCGCACCAGCAGCGGCCCCTCCGCCCCGGGCTGCCGCCAGTCCACGAGCAGTCGATGCGGCTCGGCGATCTCCACCACGGTGCCCTCGACCGGGGACGCCCCCACTCCCGGGGACTCGAAGCCGGAGCCCTCGCTGAGCTCGCCCCGCACCGGGCCGAACCACTGCGCGAGCTCGTGAGGGTCTGTGATCAGCGGCCACACCTGGGCGGGGGCCAGGGAGAGGTTGGTGGTGAGGGTGAGCACGACCTGCACATGCGGGTGTCCCTCGTGACTGGTGCGGGTATCGATCTCGAGCTCGCGGCGCACCGCGTCGAGCACCGGCAGCGACTGCGTGAGGGTCATCGTCTCCTCGATAGGTCGGGCTGCTCCGCCCCGGTGCGCGGGCACGGGAGCGGACGCAGGCAGAGTAGCCCACTGCGCGCCGACCTGCCATAGCGTCGGCCGACGCGCAGGATCCGCGGTGCGCCGCGCCCACCAGGACGGACCCGTAGCATGACCGGTGTGAGTGACGCACAGAGCTTCAGCCGGGACGCTTTCACGGGCCATCTGTTCGATCTGGACGGCGTGATCACGCCGACCGCCGAGGTGCACATGCGGGCGTGGGCGCGCATGTTCCAGGGATTTTTGGACTCGCGCGGGATCACCGAGCCGTACACCGATGAGGACTACTTCGCGTACGTGGATGGCAAGCCGCGGTACGACGGGGTGCGCTCCTTCCTCACCTCACGCGGCCTCGAGCTGCCCGAGGGGGAGGACGCCGACACCGCCGACCAGGCCGCCGGTAAGGAGACCGTCCGCGGGCTCGGCAACCGCAAGAACGACATGGTGCTCACCCTGATCCGCACCGAGGGCGTCGCGCCCTACCCCGGCACCGTCGCCTACCTCGATGCGCTGGGGTCGCAGGCGCGCCTGGCGATCGTCTCCTCCTCCCGCAATGCGGAGGAGGTGCTCACCAGCGCCGGGCTGCGCGAGCGCTTCGAGCACATCGTGGACGGCAATGTGGCGCGGGCCGAGGGTCTGCCGGGCAAGCCCGCCCCGGACACCTTCGAGCACGCCGCGGACCTGCTCGGCGTCCCGCATGAGCAGTGCGTGGTGTACGAGGATGCGGTCTCGGGGGTGCAGGCCGGGGCGGCCGGGCGTTTCGGCGCGGTGATCGGGGTGGACCGCGGGGCGGGGCATGACGTCCTCGCGCGCGCTGGCGCGACCCTGGTGGTCTCCGATCTGGAGGAGCTGGCATGACCCGTCTGCGCAATGTGCCCGCGGACCCGGTGGACCGCACGCGGCTGCCGGTGGATCCCTGGCGTCTGGTGGAATCCCGCCCCGGCGGTGACCCGGGCGTCATGGAGACGCTGTTCGCCACCGCGAACGGCTACCTGGGGATGCGCGCCACCCCCGAGGAAGGGCGAGATGTCGCCCAGTACGGCACCTTCCTCAACGGCTTCCATGAAACCTGGTCGATCCACCATGCCGAGAGCGCCTTCGGCTTCGCCAAGACCGGGCAGACGATGATCTCCGTCCCCGATTCCTCGGTGCTCAAGCTCTACGTGGATGATGAGCCGCTGCTGCTGACCATCGCGGATCTTGAGAGCTACGAGCGCTGGATCGACTTCCGCGAAGGAGTGCTGCGCCGCGAGCTGATCTGGCGCACTCCGGCCGGCAAGCGCGTGCAGGTGTCCTCCTCGCGCATGGTCTCCTTCACCCAGCGCCACCTCGCCCTCATGGAACTGCAGGTCACGATGCTTGACGGGGCCGCCCCGGTGGCGGTCTCCTCGCAGATCATCAATCGGCAGGATGTGGCCGATGACTTCGGCAAGGGCGGCGGCGGGTCCTCCCCCATCACCGATAAGGACGATCCGCGGCGCACCACCGACTTCACGCACCGCGTGCTCGAGCCGCTGCAGGACTGGCACAGCGAGCGCCGGATGCTGCTGGGCTACCGGGTGGCGCAGTCCGGCATGACTCTCGCCGTGGGCGCCGACCACGAGGTGGAGTGCGAGGCCGAGATGGAATACCTCATCGACACCATGCCGGACCTGGGCCGGCAGGTGGTGCGCGGGCACCTCGAGCAGGGGCAGACCCTCACCGTCCGCAAGGCAGTGACCTACCACTCCTCCCGCTCCGTGCCGCATCGCGAGCTGTTCGACCGCTGCCGGCGCACTCTGGACCGGGTGCGCGAGGAGGGCTTTTCCACCCATTACGACCAGCAGCGCGAGTACCTCGCGGACTTCTGGACGAGCTCAGATGTCCAGCTGCCGGGCCAGGATGCCGCCCAGCAGGCCACCCGCTGGTGCCTGTTCCAGCTGGCGCAGGCCGCGGCCCGCTCCGACCAGTGGGGCATCCCCGCCAAGGGCGTGACGGGCTCCGGCTACGAGGGCCACTACTTCTGGGACAGCGAGGTGTACGTCGTCCCGTTCCTGACGTTCACCCAGCCGCGCTGGGCCCGTAACGCCCTGCGCTTCCGCACCAACCTGCTGCCCAAGGCGCGTGAGCGCGCCCGCGAGCTGAACCAGCGCGGAGCCCTGTTCCCGTGGCGGACCATCAACGGGGATGAGGCCAGCGCCTACTACGCCGCCGGCACCGCGCAGTACCACATCGATGCGGACGTCGCCTACGCCTTCGCGCAGTACGTGGACGTCACCGGGGATCAGGATTTCCAGCATCGCGACGGGGTGCGGGTGCTCGTGGAGACCGCCCGACTGTGGGCGGACCTCGGGTTCTGGCGGCACATGGCCGATGGCTCCGCGAGCTTCCACATCAACGGCGTGACCGGCCCGGATGAGTACACCACCGTGGTGAACAACAACATGTTCACCAATGTCATGGCGCGCTACAACCTGCGCCGCGCCTGCCGGGCGGTGCGCGAGCTGCAGGAGGCGGATCCGACGGCCTACGAGGCCCTGCGGGTGGAGCTCGAGCTCGATGAGCTCGAAGTGGAGCAGTGGAACGAATGCGCCGACGGGATGTTCATCGCCAAGGACGAGACGCTGGGCATCCACCTGCAGGAGGACCGGTTCCTGGAGCGGGAGGTGTGGGACCTGTCCTCCACCCCCGAGGAGGCCTTCCCGCTGCTGCTGAACTTCCACCCGCTGGTGATCTACCGCTTCCAGGTGATCAAGCAGGCCGATGTGGTGCTGGCCCTGTTCCTGCGCGGCAGCGAGTTCACGGCCGAGGAGAAGCGCCGCAACTTCGAGTACTACGACCCGATCACCACGGGTGATTCCTCCCTCTCGGCGGTGGTGCAATGCATCATGGCCGCCGAGGTGGGGCACCAGAAGGCGGCGCTGGACTATTTCCGGGCCGGACTGTTCGTGGACCTCGGGGACCTGCACCACAACGCGGCCGATGGCGTGCACATCGCCTCCGCCGGCGGGGTGTGGAACGCGCTCGTGCATGGTTTCGGCGGGATGCGGCAGGACGAGGGCCGCATCTCCTTCGACCCGCGCCTGCCGGCCGACTGGCCGGAGCTGCGCTTCCCGCTGACGGTGCGTGGCTCCCGGTTCCGGGTGCGTCTGGTGCGCGAGGAGATCAGCTTCACCCTCGAGACCGGGGAGCCGCTCGCGGTCACGGTGCGTGGGCAGGAGGTCACCATCACGGCCGACGGGGTCACGGTGCCGCTCGAGGACCAGGGACCGCTGCTGTCCGATGAGGTGCTGACCCATCCCGTGGGGCTCGGCGACGCCCGGGCCGACGGCTCGATCATGACGTCCTTCGTGCCGAGCGACCCCGAGGACCCGTGGGAGTACCCCGTCCTCAGCGACCCGGACGAGATCATCGAGAACAGCTGATGGCCCGCGAGGTCGAGATCCCGCGGCCGCGCCTGAGCGTGCTGCACGTGCTGAACCGGGTGCGCATGCGACTGCTGGACATCCAGGTGTGGGACGTGGCCGGGACGATGACCTTCTACCTCGTGCTCTCGCTGTTCCCCGGCGCCGTCGCGGTGGTGTCGCTGATGAGCCTGATCGGGGTGGAGCACGAGACCCTCACCGCGATCTCGGAGATCACCGGGGAGATCTTCCCGACCTTCGATCCGCGCCCGTACCTCGTAGCCATCCAGGCGGTGTCCTCGGCCGGCGGCGGCCTGTGGGGGCTGGCGCTGGGCACCATCGGCTCCCTGCTCTCGGCCTCCAACGGCGTAGCGGCCTTCCATCGAGCGCTGCACCGCGTCTACGACACCCGAGAAGGACGCCCCTTCCTGTGGTTCCGCACCATTGTGTTCGGGGAGACGGTGCTGATCGTCGCGGTCGTGCTGCTCAGCATTGGCATGCTGATCGTCGGTGGCGGGGCGTCGCAGCGCATCGGTGAGCTGATCGGCATCCCCACCATCGCCTTCGAGGCCTGGAACCTCGTGAAATGGCCGATCCTGCTGATCATCCTGATCATCGGGGTCTCCGGCGCGTACTACCTGTTCCCCAATGTGCGCCTGCCCCGCTACCGGGTGATGACCCTGGGCTCGGTGCTCAGCGTGCTCGTGCTGTTCGGTACCGCGCTGCTGGCCGGGCGGCTGATGGAATACGCCACTCGCTTCGCCGAAGTGCTGACCGTCCTGAACGGCCTGATCGCGATCCTGCTGCTGATGTGGGTGGCGAACATCGTGGTGGTCTCCGGCGCGGCGCTGGACGCCGAGTTCCTGCGCGCCCGCCAGATCGCGTCCGGCATCCCGGCCTGGCATCACATCGAGCTGCAGCCGCATGCACGGCATACCCTGGACTTCCTGGCCTCGGATGCGGATCAGGCGGCAGAGCTGGGCCGCACCGTCGCCGACGCCGTGCGCGAGGGCCGACCGCTGAGACGCGAGCGCAGCCCCTGGATCGTCGACGCCGCCCATCCCCTGGCGGTGAACCCGCCCAAGAGTCATCCCGTGACCAGCACGCCCGAAGAAGGAGACCCCTCCGCATGACCGTCCGCCCGATCACGATCGTCGGCCATCGCGCCCTGTCCCAGCGCACCCGCAAGGTCCGCGAGATCACCGATGAGATCCGCGAACTGGTGGCCGACATGGTCGAGACCAGTGCGGCCGCCAACGGGGCCGGGCTCGCCGCCCCGCAGGTCGGCTCCCGCTGGCGGCTGTTCGTCTACTCCTGCACCGACGGGCAGGGGCAGATGCGCCGCGGCGTCGTGATCAACCCGGTGCTGGAGCGCTTCGGCGGCCTGGTGCTGGATGAGGAGACCCTCGAGGGCTGCCTGTCCGTGCCCGGGGAGGGTTTCCCCACCGCCCGGTATCGCGGCGCGCGTGTGAGGGGCATCGACCTCGACGGCCAGGAGATCGTCGTGGAGGACGAGGGCGGGGTGCTCGCCCGCGCCCTGCAGCACGAGGTCGACCACCTCGAGGGCATGCTCTACCTGGACCGGCTCTCCCCGGCCCGGCGGCGGGAGGCCCTCGATGCGGTGACCGCCCGGGGCTGGCGCGCCCGGTCCCTGCGCTCGTGGGACCCGCGCGAGGTCGAGGCGCCCGATGTGTGAGCCCACCGTGTGAACCCCCTGACGTCCGGCGCAGGGCCCGATGCTGTCCAGCATCCGCCGACTATCCTGTGGTCATGGAACGTCCCTGCCTGTCTCGTCGTCATGCCCTCCTCGTCCCCGCCACCGCGGCGGCCGGCGTCGGAGCCCTCGCGGCCTGCGCCCCCGAGGATCAGGGCTTCGGGACCAATGCGCCCGTGCGCGCCGAGGACGGTGCGGTGCCGCTCGCGGACATCCCCGAGAACACCAGCACGCTCGTGAACTTCGGTGGCCAGCAGCCCTTCGTGCTCGTGGTCCGCGGCGAGGGCGAGGACGTCACCGCCTACTCCGGCTACTGCACCCACAACGGCTGCGCCCTGCGCGAGGTCGAGGATCAGCTGGACTGCCCCTGCCACGGCTCCCGCTTCGACGCCACGACCGGCGAAGTGCTCGTGGGCCCGGCCACGCGGCACCTGCCCGAGGTGGCGGTCCGCATTGAGGGCGACACCCTGCAGCGGGACGGCTGACCGTGCAGCTGCATCAGACCTCGAAGGGCCTCCGGCCCCACCGGGACGTGGTCAGCTTCGTGCGGCGCGGCGAACGGCTGAGCACTGAGCAGCAGGAGGCGTGGGACGCGCTGGCCGAGCAGTACGTGCTGGATCCGCCGCGCGCCCACCGCGATACGCTGCCCGCCGCCGGGGAGACGCTGGATGTGCCCGCCCTGTTCGGGCGGACGGCACCGCTCGTGGTGGAGGTCGGCTCCGGCCAGGGGGAGAACCTCGTCGCCGCTGCTCTCGCCCACCCGGAGCGTGACTTCCTGGGGGTCGAGGTGTACGCGCCCGGCCTCGCCCAGACCCTGGTGCGGCTACAGGAGGCGGCCGGGCAGGACGGCGCTGACCTGCCGCAGAACCTGCGGATGCTGCCGCTGGATGCGCAGCGGGCCCTGCCGCAGATGCTGCCATCGGCGTCGATCGATGAGCTGTGGGTGTATTTCGCCGATCCGTGGCCCAAACAGCGCCACCACAAGCGGCGGCTGATCAACCCGCCGTTCCTGGATGCGGTGCTGCCGCTGCTGCGGGAGGGCGCCGCCTTCCGCCTCGCGACCGACTGGGCGCAGTACGCTCACCACATGCGCATCCAGCTCGATGCACGCCCCGAGCTGGAGCTGCTGTTCCCGCAGGGCCCGCGACCCGACGGGGACTCCACCGATGCCGTGCCCGAGACCATGGCGATGACCGGCTGGGCACCGCGTTTCGCAGGTCGGGTGAAGACAGGTTTTGAGGCCAAGGGCCGACGGGCCGGGCGCCTCATCTGGGATCTTGCGTACACCCGGGTGGCAGAGCCCGGGACCGACGACGGCACCGCCGGAGAGGGGTCGGCATGACCGGGAACGATGATCTGGAGCTGCCCGCGGAGTGGGACGCGGACGAGGATCCGCAGCGCGACCGGCGCGGCGGCCGCCGCGCCGCCCTGATCGCGCTGGGCCTGGTGGCCGTGCTGGTCCTCGGCGTCGGCCTGGTGGTGGGCAACTACCTGCGCGGCCTGCAGAACTCCTATGAGAAGCGCACCGTCGTGGAGATCACCCGCGGCCCCTCCGATGGCGAGGCCCCCGCCCCCGTCGAGGGCAGCGGCCAGAACTTCCTACTGCTGGGCTCGGACAAGCGCTCCCCCGAGGCGGCCGCCGCCTCCGGGGTGTACGGACAGCGCTCGGACGTGATGATGCTCGTGCACGTCAGCGAGGACAAGGACGCGGTGTATGTCATGTCCTTCCCCCGTGACCTGTACGTGGACATCCCCGGGCACGGGAAGGACCGCATCAATGCCGCCCTCGCCTTCGGCGGGGTGAGCCTCGCGGTGACCACGGTGGAGAACTACGTGGGCGTGCCGATCGACCATGTGGCCCTGGTGGACTTCGACGGCATCCAGGGACTCGTGGACACCCTCGGCGGGGTCGAGGTGCAGGTGCCCACGAACTTCACCGCGGACGGCCACACCTTCACCAAGGGAATGCAGCAGATGAACGGCGAGCAGGCGCTGGTGTTCGTGCGCCAGCGTAAGCAGTTCGCCGACGGCGACTTCCAGCGCAACCGCAATCAGCAGGCCCTGCTCAAGGGCATCGCGGACAAGCTCATCAGCCGCGACACTCTCACCGACCCCGGCAAGCTCGCGGACACGGTCGAGTCCATCTCCCCGTTCCTCACCACGGATGCGGGGCTGAGCTCCACCGAGATGGTGCAGCTGGGGCTGTCGCTGCGCTCCATCCGCGGCGGAGACATCTACTACCTCTCGGTCCCCCACGGGGAACCGACCACCACCAGCGGCGGAGCGAGCGTGGTGGCCACCGATGAGGAGGAGATGGCCGTGCTGCGGGAGGCTCTGCGCACGGATTCGATGGGAACCTATTACGCTCAGAACGCCGGCCGCTACTGAGGGCCGACGCCGCTTCGCTCACCCCTGGGAGGACCCCGTGGCCAATCCGATCGTGACCATCGCTGTTCCCATAGCCGGGTTCATCGCCGCACGCCTGGGCTCCCAGGCGGCCTCCGCCGGGTGGGGCGCCGTGTTCGGGGAGGAGGCCCCCACCCCGAAGAAGCAGAAGGCCGCGGAGAAGGCCGCTGCGCAGCGCCGCAAGGAGCTCAAGAAGGAAGGGGCCTCGAAGGCGGAGATCTCCGCGGTGCGCAACCCGGAGGATGAGACCCCGGTGTGGAAGATCGTGCTGTGGACGACGATCTCCGGCCTCGTGCTGCAGGGGCTGCGCGTGGCCGCGCAGCGCGGCACCAAGACCGGGTTGGAGCGGGCCATGAGCCGTCGGCCCCGCTCCAACCGCGGCTGAGTCTCAGAACTCCGGGACGTCCACGCCCGGGTGGAGGGTGTCCGGGGCGTCGCCGGTGACCAGGAAGCCCACACGGCGCACCAGGGAGACCGCGTGGTCGCCGATGCGCTCGTAGAAGCGGATCAGCAGCGTCATGTCGATGATCTGGGCGTTGGTGTACTCGTCCTGGCCGCCGCGCGCGATCTGACGGGAGATCTCGAGCATCAGCTCGTCCATCTCGTCGTCACGCTTCTCGACCTGCGCGGCCAGCGCGAGGTCCCGCTCGGCGATGACCTCGCAGGCATCCTTGAGGGCGGCCCGGGCCAGCTCGCTCATGCGCACGATCTGCTCGCGGTGCCGCTCGGGCACGGCCAGCTCGGGGTTGGCGCGGCGGGCGGTCAGGGCGACGTGCGCGGCCAGATCACCCATGCGCTCGAGCGATGAGCTCATGCGCAGCGTCGCGACGAGCAACCGCAGATCGGTGGCCACGGGCGACTGCCGGGCCAGCAGTTCGACGGCCTTCGCATCGAGCTCGACCTGACGGGAGTCGATGTGGGGATCGGCCGTGATGACCCGCTCGGCGAGGGCGAGGTCCCCCTCGAGCAGGGCGGTGGACGCGTCCTGGATGGCGGTGTCGACCAGCCCGGCCATGTCGATCAGGTCGTCGACGATGTGCCGCAGGTCGCTCTGGTACGCCTCGCGCATAGTGATGCTCCTTGACTGTGTACGAACGTCAGCGCCGATGCTCGCAACTCGGAATGAACGGAGGTCGACGGCTGGTGAACACGAAGCGTAGCTGGCATGAACGCTTCAGGACATCGCGTCACCGGGCCGGGCGTGGCGCCCGGGAGGCGATGCGGGGATCTAGGCTGGATCAGTGCCCCTGTCTGCTCTGCTCCTGCTCGCCGCGGCAATCGGTCTGGTGATCGGCGTCGCGGCGACGCTCACGCTCGCCCGTTCGGACCGTCGGCACGACGAGGAGGCCCCCGCCCCCGCGGAGCAGCGCGTGCCGGAGGCCGCCGCGGAGGTGCTGGCGATCCTCTCGTCCGCATACGTCGTGCTGGACTCCAGCGGTGACGTCCTGCGCGCCTCGCCGCTGGCCTATTCCTACGGCATCGTCCGCGCTGCCGAGGGTGATTACCCGCGGCTCGCCAGCCGCGAACTGATGGAGCTGGCCGCCGATGTGGGCCGCAACGGCGGCTACCGCGATGAGCGCCTGACGCTGCGCCGCTCGACCGGGCAGGACACCGACGCGGTCATCGACGTGCGGGTGGGCGCCCTGGGTGAGCGCGGCGCACTGCTGCTGGCCGATGACCTCACGCGGGCGGTCCGCGTCGAGGAGACCCGCCGCGACTTCGTCGCCAATGTCTCCCATGAGCTGAAGACCCCCGTCGGCGCGATCACCCTGCTGGCCGAGACAATGGAGGACGCCGCCGAGGACCCCGATGCCGTGCGCCGCTTCGCGGAGCGCATGCAGACCGAGACCCGGCGCCTGTCCCACCTGGTGCAGGAGATCATCGAGCTGTCGCGGGTGCAGGGCGGCTCCGCCCTGCCCGATGCGACGCCGGTGGAGATCGACGAGGTGGTCGAGGAGGCCGTCGCGCTGAACCGCAACTTCGCGCTCGGCTCACAGATCGAGATCGCCGTGGGCGGCACCCCGGGGCTGCGGGTGTACGGCTCGGTCGCGATGCTCACCACGGCGCTGTCGAACCTGATCTCCAACGCAATCTCCTACTCCGATGCGGACACCCGCGTGGGTGTGTCGGTGCGCCGCGACGGCGGCATGGTCGAGATCTCCGTGAAGGACCAGGGCATCGGCATCTCCAAGGAGAACCTGGAGCGGGTGTTCGAGCGCTTCTTCCGCGTGGACCGGGCGCGCTCACGCAGCACCGGCGGCTCAGGACTGGGTCTGGCGATCGTCAAGCACATCGCGACCGACCACGGCGGCGAGGTCACCGCCTGGTCGATGCGCGGCCAGGGCTCCACCTTCACGCTGCGGCTGCCGGAGATGGGCCGCACCGAGACCATCACCGTGGGCGGCCGCCCGGCGGGCGAGTCCGCCCCGGCCGCCTCGAGCTCGGCCGCGGACGCCTGACGTACCGTGGCTATGGAACACCGTGCCGAAAGGGGCAGATGAGATGACGCGGATCCTGATCGTCGAGGACGAGGAGTCGTTCTCCGACCCGCTGTCCTACACCCTCCGTAAGGAGGGCTACGAGGTGGCGGTGGCCGACAACGGCACCGACGGGCTGCGCATCTTCTCCGCGCACGGCGCCGACCTCGTGCTGCTGGACCTCATGCTGCCCGGGATGAGCGGCACCGAGGTGTGCCGGGAGATCCGGCGGACCTCCACCGTCCCGGTGATCATGCTGACCGCCAAGGACGACGAGTTCGACAAGGTGCTGGGCCTGGAGCTGGGCGCCGATGACTACGTGACCAAGCCGTACTCCTCCCGCGAGCTGCTGGCCCGCATCAAGGCGGTGCTGCGGCGCGGCCAGGACTCCGCGGAGGCGCAGGAGGATGCGCCCCTGACCGCCGGGCACATCATGATGGATGTGGAGCGCCACGTGGTCCAGGTCCATGGGCAGGATGTGGCGCTGCCGCTCAAGGAGTTCGAGCTGCTGGAGATGCTGCTGCGCAATGTGGATCGGGTGCTGACCCGCGGCCAGCTCATCGACCGGGTGTGGGGCGCGAACTATGTCGGCGACACCAAGACGCTGGATGTGCACGTCAAGCGGCTGCGCGCGAAGATCGAGGATGACCCGAAGAACCCCGTGCACCTGGTGACGGTGCGGGGCCTGGGCTACAAGTTCGAATCCGGCTCCTGAACCGGGGCGGGGCTCAGGCCCCGCCGTCGGAGGCGGCCGAACCCTCAGCGTCTTGGTAGTACGTCACGTCCCCGGTGATCGTGGGCAGAGAGCTGGTCTCGCTCTGCCCTTCCGCGGCGACCTCCAGCTGCAGCACCGCCCCGGGCACGACATCGCCCACATTCGCCTCCACGAGCTGCTGGCCCTGGCCCGCACCGAACTCCTGCACGCCCTGCGGCTCCAGGGACACCGAGGTGGAGAACACCGTGGTGCCCTCCGCGGTCATGCCGGTCAGCTCAAGAGTGACCGGCTCCTCGCTGTAGTTCACGGCGGTGCCGGTCAGATGCGCGGAGCCGTCCTCGCCGATGAAGACCGCGGCATTGCGGATCCCGGAGTGCATCGCGCCATCCACCTCGATGGTGGCGTTCATGCCGTCGCCGGCCTGGTAGAACTCATGGGTCTGCGTCGGGGACATGACCGAGCAACCGCTGGCGGCCAGGGCCAGGCCCACAGCAGCGGCGGAGAGCACGAGACGGCGGGAGGGACGCACAGAGGACTCCTGTTCGGTGCCGCGCAGGCGGCGGGAGAGGACGGGACAGCGTCCACAGAGTACCGCACGGGCCAGGAGCGGCCGCGCTAGACTGGCCTGCGGAAAGGGGACCCCCACATGAACTATGCCGTCGGCGAGACCGTCGTTTACCCGCATCACGGTGCCGCGCTGATCGAAGAGGTCACCACCCGCATCATCAAGGGCGAAGAGCGCACCTACCTGAAGCTCAAAGTCGCTCAGGGTGATCTGACGATCGAGGTTCCCGCCGACAACGTCGACATGGTGGGGGTGCGGGACGTGGTGGACTCCGAGGGCCTCGAGGAGGTCTTCGACGTGCTGCGCCAGCCGTACATCGAGGAGCCCACCAACTGGTCTCGCCGCTACAAGGCGAATGTGGAGAAGCTCGCCTCCGGCGATGTGAAGAAGGTTGCCGAGGTGGTGCGGGACCTGTGGCGCCGCGATCAGGATCGCGGCCTGTCCGCCGGGGAGAAGCGCATGTTGGCCAAGGCCCGGCAGATCCTCGTCTCCGAGCTCGCCCTGGCTCAGAAGACCGATGAGACCGCCGCCGAGGGCATCCTCGACGAGGTCCTCGCCTCCTGAGCTGGCTGGCCTCCCCCACCCCATGGCACTGACCTTCGACCCGGCGACGGTGCGTCCGCTGATCCCGGCCCTGGCCCCGGCGGCGGCGGGAGTCGCGCACGGCCGGGAGGCACCCTGTCTGACCCTGCTGGGCGGCAGCCGACTGATCGACCGCCTGCTGCACACCCTCGAGCAGCTGGGCCTCGGCGCACCCATCGTGCTCGCCCCGGCCCCCGCGCTGGCAGCGCTGCGGCAGGCCCTGCCGTCGGCGGTGCAGGTGCGCGGGGTCGAGGGCGATCGATGCGCCGCCCTGCGTGAGGGTCTCGCCGCCACGGACGCCCCGCTGCTGCTGATCCATGATGCGGAGCGGGCGCTCACCCCCCGCAGCGTGATCGAGCAGGTGCTGGGGGCGCTCACCGCTGACGTGGATGCGGTGGTGCCGGTCACGGCCGTGACGGACTCGGTGAAGGCGGTGCGGTCCGACGGGCTGCACAATGTGGACCGCGAGTCCCTGGCCACGCTGCAGAGCCCCCGGCTGCTGCGGCGCGAGCTGCTCGAGCAGGTTCTTGCCGCCCCTGCGGACGGGACTGACGAAATCCAGCTGGCTCTCGCGCACGGGGCGCAGGTGCGTGCGGTGCCCGGCTCCCATGCGGGCGCCGCGATCGTGGATCGGCTCAGCCTGTGGCAGGCGCAGATCTCCCTGGGGCTGGCCCGGGACACCTCGCATCGCCACGGCCTGGCCCGCAGCTGACGGGCTCAGCGGGGGCGGGTCTCAGCGGCGGCGGCTGCGAGCCACGGCGCGGAACTCGCCGAGCATGCGCCGCGGCTTGGACAGCAGACTGCGCGGCAGCGAACTGGCCAGCTCCCCCGGATCCCGGCGCAAGCGCCGCAGCAGGCGGCGCGGCTTGGAGCTGATGCGCTGGCGCAGGTCCGGCAGGTAGTCCTCCGAGACGTCCAGGCGCGTCACGGCGCCGCAGCCGGTGCACTGGATCTCGGTGACGAACCGACCGGCGTACACCACCGCGTGCTCTGCCTCCTCATTGCAGGCGGTGCAACGCAGGTAGCTCTCCTCGACGCTCATCGGCTCCTCCTCAGCGGGACCTCAAACCTAGCGCGGCCACCACATCCTGGGCGAGCAGGAGGTCCTGCGCGTAGGTGATCTTGAAGTTCGTCTCCTCGCCGCGCACCCAGGTCACGGGGATATCCGTGTATTGCTCGGCGCAGGAGGCGGTGTCGGTGCCCACGAAGCCGTCCCGGGCCGCCGCCTCATAGGCATCCAGGATCGGGCTGGCCCGAAAACCCTGCGGGGTCTGCACCCGCACCATCGTCTCGTTCCCGACGCCGGGGGCCAGGCGCTCCCCCGGGGCGATGCCGACGAGGTCCTCGGCGGGGATGCCGGGGACGGCCCCGCCGGACTCCCGGGCGGCATGCAGCACCGCGGAGGCCAGGCCATGAGAGACCAGCGGACGGGCGGCGTCATGGATCAGCACGGTGTCCACCGCTCCGGAGTCGATGCGGTCGGCCAGATGCCGCAGCGCCAGCAGCTCCGACTCCTGGCGGGTGGAACCGCCGGGGATGATCTCCAGCGGGCACTCGGTCTCTCGGGTGGCCACGAAGCGGGCGTGTTCGAGGTCCTCGGGCCGCACCACGAACACCAGCAGGCCCACGCCCTGCACGGTGGCCAGGGTGTTCAGCCCCCAGGCGGCGATGGAACGGCCGGACAGCTGCAGGAAGGCCTTGTTGATCCCCGCGCCGACGCGGGTGCCAGAGCCCCCGGCGAGCACCACGGCAGCGGCCCGTCCGTGCAGGCGGGGGCGGCGGTGTCGGCGGATCTGGCTCACCCCGGCATCGTAGACGTCCGCAGTGATCATGATGGAACCGCACAGCGCCTCGTGACAGAATCGACGACTGCCGCCCGTGCCCGCTGTCGCTGTCTGTCAGGAGATCGCATGCTCACCATCGCCGTCGTGTGCGGCGCCGGGATCGCCACCTCCGCGCTGATCGCCGGTCAGGTCCGCGATCACATCGCAGCCTCCGGGCATCGCGCCCACGTCACGCAGGCCACCGTGATGGACCTGCTCTCCCCCGACTTCCAGGCCGATCTCGTGGTCTCGACCGTGGATCTGCCACCGGCGCTGGGCATCCCGGTGGTCTCCGCGATGCCGCTGCTGCTGCAGACCAACCCGGCCCAGACGTTCACGGACATCGACACGCTGCTGGCCCGCATCACCGGCACCGCGGGAGGGAAGGACGCCCGATGAACACCGATCGCACGATCGATACTGCGCCGATGCCGCTGCCGCGCGTGGGCACCGGCGTGGATGTGCACGCTGTGGCCCCGGAGGGAGCGGACCGCGAGCTGTGGGTGGCCGGGCTGCTCTGGCCCGGCGAGCGCGGGCTCGTGGGTCACTCGGACGCCGATGTGGCCTGCCACGCGGCCTGCGATGCGCTGTTCGCGGCGGCTGGCATCGGGGACCTGGGGTCCCATTTCGGGGTCGCTGACCCGCAGTGGGCCGGTGCGGCCGGGGCGACGATGCTGCGCGAGGCCGCCCGTCGGGTACGGGAGGCCGGGTATCGGATTGGGAATATCTCGGTGCAGGTGGTGGGGAATCGGCCCCGCCTGGCGACCCGCCGTGAGGAGGCCGTCGCGGTGATGAGCGAAGCCGCCGGCGCCCCCGTCTCCGTCTCCGGCACCACCACCGACGCCCTGGGCCTGACCGGCCGCGGGGAGGGCGTCGCGGCAATCGCCACCGCCCTCGTGGTGGCGCTGCCCCAGCCCGCGAAGGAGGCCTGATGAGCACCACCGAACAGTCCGCTGACCGCACCCCGCTGCCCACGTCGGCAGCGGATGTGGAGGCTGCCGCTGAGCAGCTGGCCCCGGTGCTGCGCCGCACCCCGCTGGAGATGTGCCCGCGGCTGAGCGAGATCGCCGGGGTGCCGGTGTGGCTCAAGCGGGAGGACCTGCAGTCGGTGCGGTCCTACAAGCTGCGCGGCGCCCACCTGTTCATCGGCTCCCTGGAGCCCGCCGCGCGGGAGGCCGGGGTGGTGGCGGCGAGCGCCGGCAATCACGCCCAGGGCGTCGCGCGGGCCTGCCGCAGCCTGGGCATTCCCGGCCGGATCTACGTGCCGAGCACCACGCCGCGGCAGAAGCGCGAGCGGATCACCGCGATCGGCGGGGACCTCGTGGAGCTGGTGCTGGTGGGCGATACCTTCGACGATGCTGCGGAGGCCGCCGCCCGGGATGCGGAGACCAGCGGCGCCACGATGGTCCCGCCCTTCGATCATCCGCGGATCATGGCCGGGCAGGGCACGGTCGCGCTCGAGGCCGCCGAGCAGCTGCACCTCGAGCACGGCCGCGAGGTGGGCACGCTGGTGCTGCCGGTGGGCGGCGGAGGGCTGCTGGGCGGCTGCGGGGCGTGGCTGCGTGAGCGTCTGCCGGGGGCCCGGATCGTGGGTGTCGAGCCCGCGGGGGCGCCGTCGATGGCGGCGGCCCTGCGCGCGGGACGCCCCGTCGCGTTACCGGATATGGACCGTTTCGTGGACGGTGCGGCGGTGCGCACCGTCGGCGCCGCACCGCTGGCGATGGCGCAGGCGCTGCAACCGGATCTCCTGGCCGTCGACGAAGGGGCGGTGTGCACCGAGATGCTGGCCCTGTACCAGGTCGATGGCATCATCGCCGAGCCGGCGGGGGCGCTCGCGGCCTCCGCCGTCGCCACCGGCGCACTCGGGGATCTCACGGGGGCCGATGGGGATGTGGTGGTCGTAGTCTCCGGCGGCAACAATGACGTCTCGCGGTACAACGAGGTGGTCGAGCGTTCCCTGGTCCACGAGGGCCTCAAGCACTACTTCCTGGTGACGTTCCCGCAGGAGCCGGGAGCGCTGCGCCGCTTCCTGGACCGGGTGCTGGGCCCCACCGATGACATCGTGCTGTTCGACTACATCAAGCGCAACAACCGCGAGGAGGGCCCGGCCCTGGTGGGCCTCGAGATCAGCGCGAAGGAGGATCTCGAGCCGCTGATGGCCCGCATGGCGGCCTCGCGGATGGAGATCGAGCGGATCGACCCGCGCGACCCGATCTACCGCTACCTCACCTGAGGGGCCGAGCCCCCGCTCAGGACTCGGCGCGTGCGGCGACGGCGGAGCTCACGATCTCGTCCAGGCCGTGCTGCGCCGACCAGCCCAGGGTCTGGGCGATGCGGTCCGCCGAGCAGATCAGGCGGGCCGGGTCCCCGGCGCGGCGCGGCCCCATCTCCGGGGTGATCTCGATGCCCTTGGCGCGGGCGATCGCCTCGATCACCTCGAGGACGCTCGACCCGGTGCCGGTGCCCACATTGAACACCCGGTGCGGGCGGTCCTCGCCGCGCAGGTAGTCCAGGGCGGCCAGATGCGCTTCGGCGAGGTCCAGCACGTGCACGTAATCGCGGATGCAGGTGCCATCGGGCGTGTCGTAGTCATCGCCGAACACAACCGGCGCCTTCCCCTGCGCGAGACGGTCCAGGACGATCGGCACCAGGTTCATCACCGCGGTGTCGGCGAGCTCGGGCCAGCCGGCCCCGGCCACGTTGAAGTAGCGCAGCCCCACGGTACGCATCCCGTGGGCGCGCTCGGCATCGGCCAGCATCCACTCCCCCACGTACTTCGTGGCGCCGTAGGGATTGATGGGCTGCGGTGTGAGGTCCTCGGTCACCAGGTCCACATCCGGCACGCCGTACACGGCGGCCGAGGAGGAGAACACGACATCGCGCACCTGGGCGGAGGCGCAGGCCGCGAGGACGTTGGCGAGCCCGCCCACGTTGTCGTGCCAGTACATCTCCGGCTTCTCGACGGACTCCCCCACCTGCTTGTGGGCGGCGAAGTGGATGACCGAGTCCGCGCCCGAGGCGCGCAGGTGGAAGGCGAGCTTCTCCCGGGCATCCGGGAGGGTGACATCGAGTTCGATGAGCTCCGCTCCCGCGGTGCGCTCACGCAGGCCGGTGGAGAGGTCATCGACCACGACCACCTCCCGGTCCTGCTCCAGCAGGAGCCGCACCACGTGCGACCCGATGTACCCGGCACCACCGATCACGAGAGTCGTCATGGCACCAGCCTACCCGGGGTGCGCCTCGCCGCTCAGGACCAGGAGCTGGCCAGGGGCCGACCCTCGGCGTATCCGGCCGCGCCCTGCAGCCCGATGACGGCGCGCTCGCGGAACTCGGCGGTGTCCGCCGCCCCGGCGTAGGTGAAGGAAGATCGCACCCCGGCGGTGATCTGGTCCAGCAGGTCCTCGACCCCGCCGCCGGCCGCATCGAGATACATGCGGGAGGTGGAGATGCCCTCCTCGAACAGGCCCTTGCGGGCGCGCGCGAAGGCGTCCTCCCGGGCGGTGCGGTGCGAGACGGCCCGCTTGGAGGCCATGCCGAAGGACTCCTTGTAGGCGCGCCCGGACTCATCGGTGCGCAGCTGCCCCGGCGATTCGTAGGTGCCGGCCAGCCACGAGCCGATCATGACGTTCGAAGCCCCGGCGGCGAGCGCGAGCGCGACGTCGCGCGGGTGCCGCACCCCGCCGTCGGCCCAGACATGGGCGCCGAGCTCGCGGGCCTGCTGGGCGCATTCGAGCACCGCGGAGAACTGGGGGCGGCCCACCCCGGTCATCATGCGGGTGGTGCACATGGCGCCCGGGCCCACGCCCACCTTGACGATGTCGGCCCCGGCCTCGATGAGCTCGCGCGTGCCCTCGGCGGTGACGATATTCCCGGCGGCCAGGCGCACCGCGGTGCCCTCGCGGGGGCCCAGCGCCGTCCGGGCGGCCTGCAGGGCTTCGATCATGCGGTCCTGGTGGCCGTGGGCGGTGTCCAGCACGATGACGTCTGCGCCGATGTCCACGAGGTCCCGCACCCGGGCGGCGACATCGGCGTTGATACCGACGGCCACGCCGATGCGCAGGCGACCCTCGCTGTCCACGGCCGGGCGGTAGATGGTCGAGCGCAGCACCCCGGTGGCAGTCAGGACACCGCGCAGCGTCTGATCGTCATCCACCACCAGGGCGGCCTCCCGGTGGGTGGCGGCGATGCGGGCGTGCAGCTGCGCGGGCTCAGACTCGAGGTCCGCGGGGTGCAGCACCGGCACGTCGTCGCTGAGAACCTCCCCCACCTGGGTGAAGGAGTCCTGCCCGGCGATCTCGTCGGCGGAGACGGTGCCCAGCACGTGCCGCTGCTCATCGACGATCACGACGATGCCGTGGGGGCGCTTGGGCAGCAGGTCCGCGGCCTGCCCGAGGGTGCCGTCGGCCGTGAGGGTCAGGGGATGGTCCACCAGCAAGTCACGGCTCTTGACGCTGCGGACGATCGAGGCGATGCGCTCGGGGGCGAGATCCTGCGGCAGGATCGCCAGGCCCCCGCGGCGAGCCATCACCTCGGCCATGCGGCGGCCGCTGACCGCGGTCATGTTCGCGGCGATCAGCGGGATCGTCGTGCCGCTGCCGTCGTCGCTGGCCAGGTCCACATCGAAGCGGCTGGTGACCGCGCTGCGGCGAGGCAGGAAGAAGCAATCGTCGTAGGTGAGATCCGTGATCGGCTCGTGGATGATGCGCATGGGCCCAGCATCGCATGGAGTCATGTGCGGGCAGCGATCCGGCGCTGGGTGGGGCGCGACGTTTCCGGACCTCCACACGCCTCTCACAGCGCATGCCAGGGTTGCGCGGATGCTCCGCCTAGGATGTCGGGCGTGACGAACGGACCCAGCGCATGACGGACTCGTCCTCGATGCCGAGGCGACGCCGACAGAAGGGCCGCCATCGCAAGATCGAGCGACCTGCCCAGTCGACGCCGCTTCCCGATCAGGAGGCGCGGCGGCGGCGCGATGCTGCCTTCGGCCACGCGTCGCAGCGCCGCACCTGGGTGGTGGGCCCCCAGCAGGACGAGGTGGAGCCGCAGCAGGCAGAGGTGGAGCCCCAGCAGGCCGAGGTGGCTGACGAGCCGGCCGAGCAGGTTGAGCCGGTTGAGCCGGTCGAGCAGGTTGAGCCGATTGAGACGGTTGCACCGCCCGCGCGGCCGCGCGGACGCCGGGCCGCCTTTCCGCTGGATCAGCTGCCTGAGTTCCCGCCCGAGGCTATGGAGCAGGACGCGCCTGAGAACGACGGCGAGACAGGGCTGGATCACGAGCACGACGCCGAGGTCGACGCCTGGAGCGCATCGTCCGCGCCGGAACCGGAACCTGAGCCGGAATCTGAGCCTGAGCCCACACCGGAGGCGGAGCCTGACCCGGAGACGGCGCCTGTCCCGGAGCCTGCGGCCGTCGCCGCACGGCGGACCGAGCACGGGCCCGTCGGCTCTCTCCCCCAGGTCGCCGGCTGGACGATCCTGACCTCCCTGGTGCCAGGCACCGGACTGCTGACCACCCGTCTGCGCCGCGTGGGTGCGGTCCTGCTGGGGATCCTGCTCGTGGTCGGTCTCGCAGTCGGCGGCCTACTGCTGTTCGGCGACCCACTGCGCACCGCAGCGACCTTTGCCTCGCGCCGCGGGATCCTCATCGCCGCGATGATCGTCCTGGCCGTGGCCGGGGTGGTGTGGGCGCTGCAGATCATCGCCGCGAATCTCGCGCACTCCGCCCGGCAGCGCCTGGAGGGCGCCAAGCGGCACCTCGCGCTCGTCCTCGCGGCGGTGATGGTCCTGGTGGTCGCGGTGCCCTTCGGTCGCGGTGTGCAGTCGCTGTGGGCGCTGCAGGGCCTGATGGGCTCCAGGGCCGTGTTCACCGGGGGCAACACCGCGCGGGATCACCGCCTGCAGGAGGGCAAGGATCCCTGGGCTGGGGTGGGGCGGCTGAACATCATGCTGCTGGGCCAGGATGCCGGGGCGGATCGCACCGGCACCCGCCCGGACGCCATCATGGTGGCCTCGATCGACACCGAGACCGGCAAGACCGCGCTGTTCTCCATTCCCCGCAACCTCGAGCATGTGCGCTTCCCCGAGGGCACCCCCGCGGCCAAGGAGTTCCCCGACGGGTTCCGCTACTACGGCCCCAACCAGGACCTCATCAACGCCGTGTGGTCCTGGGCGGAGGATCGCCCGGACCTGTTCGAGGGCGATCCGGAGCCGGGGCTGACCGCCACCCGCTGGGCCGTCGAGGAGACCCTGGGCCTGGAGATGGACTACTACGCGATGGTGAACCTCCAGGGCTTCGAGGACCTCGTGGATGCCCTGGGCGGGGTGGACCTCGTGGTGGAGCGGCGCATCCCCATCGGCGGTGGCGCCTCGCAGGTGGAGGGCTACATCGAACCGGGCGCACAGACCCTCGATGGCTTCCACGCCCTGTGGTACGCCCGCTCTCGCGAGGGCTCTGATGACTTCAACCGCATGTGCCGCCAGCAGCGGATCGTGCGGGCCATCGCCGAGGAAGCGGATCCCACCTCGATCGCCCTGTCGATCCCGAAGCTGGTGAAGGCCACGGAGACGAACATCGTCACGGACCTGCCGGTGAACAACCTCGATGCCTTCGTGGAGCTGGCGCTGCGGATCAAGGAAGGCGGCTTCACCTCCTACCCGATCACCCAGGACGTCACCTTCAGCGGCAACGCCGACTGGGACTACCTCAAGGAGTGGACGCAGGCCTCGATCGAGGACTCGATGCAGCGCGGCCCGGAGTCCGTCAAGGGCGAGACCGAGCCGGGCTCGACCGAACCCGCCGAGACCGGGGCACCGCCCGAGGAGGACACCGAGGACTCCGACACCGGTAAGGAGGGCTCGGACACCGGCGAGGACGGCGCTGCGGAGGAGAAGCCCACCAAGGAGGAGAGCTCCGATGGGCAGGGGTCCTCGGAGAAGACCGAGGCTCCGGAGGTCGAGCAGGATCCGCTCAAGAGCTGCCTGCCGGGGGCCGATCAGAGCCAGTTCGGCTGATCCTGCCCGCCCGGAGCGCAGCGTCAGATCACCTGCTGGCTCAGATCACCTGCAGCAGCGCGTTCTCAATGAGCTCCGGCATCGCCGGGTGGATCCAGTACTGGGTCTCGGCGATGTCCCGCGCACTCTGCCCGGTGCTCATCGCCTGGATCAGGATCTGGATCAGCGTCGTCGCCTCGGGGCCGATGATGTGTGCGCCGAGGATCTCGGTGGTCTCGGCATCCACGACAATGCTCGCAAAGCCCGTCTCGTCCTCCATCGCCCATCCATAGGCGATCGCGCTGTAGTCCTGGCGCGCCACCCGAATGCTGCGGCCCTGCTCGCGGGCCTGGTCGGCAGTGAGCCCCACCCACGCCACCTGCGGGGAGGTGAACACGCCGCTGGGGATCGGCATGGTGTCCGAGCGGCGCAGCTGCTCGGGGTGCAGCAGGTTGTGGCGCACGACCCGCAGCTCATGGTTCGCCACGTGCTTGAGCTGGAAGGGGCTCGAGAGGTCGCCGAGTGCCCACACACCCTCGAGCACCTCGCCGCCGGAGAGGACCCGCTGATAGGGGTCCACGAGCACGCGCCCGTCCGCGGCGGTGTCGATTCCGGCAGCGGCCACATCCAGCAGGTCGGAGTTCGGGCGGCGCCCCACGGCAACCAGCAGCTCCTGGGCACGCACCACGGCTTCGCCGCCATCGCGCGGCCCGCGCAGCTCAACCCCGTCGGCCGTGCGCTGCACGCTTGCCACGTCCAGGTTCTTCTCCAGGTGCAGCCGGGCATCGAGGATCTCGGTGAGTCGGGCGGAGATCTCCGGATCCGCGCCGCGCAGCACCCGGTCGCGCCGGGCGATGAGCGTGACCTCCACCCCGAGAGAGGCGAAAATGTGCGCCATCTCCACGGCGATTACTCCAGAGCCGAGAATCGCCAGGGATGCCGGCAGCTCGGGGATCCGCATGATGGTGTCCGAGGTGTGGGGCTGGGCCTCGGCGAGACCGGGGATGGGCGGCAGCTCGGGGCGTGACCCGGCGCCCAGCACGATGGTGTCGGCCGTGATGCGCCGGGTCCGGGGGCCGTCGGTGTCCGCGGCGGCGGTGACCTCGAGGGTCTTCGGACCGGTGAAGCGCGCGGTGCCGCGCAGCAGCGTGAGGTTCGCATTGTCCGGGTGGTCGCGCCGGTACTGTTCGCCGCCGTCGCTGATGGGGTCGATGCGCCCGAAGATCCGGTCGCGGATCTCCGGCCAGTCCACGTGCCGCAGCTGCTGGCTGAGACCGAAGCGCCCGGAGATCGCCGGGGTGTGGGCGAGGTTCGCGGTGTGCACGAACATCTTGGTGGGGATGCAGCCGAGGTTCAGGCAGGTTCCGCCGAACACGCCGCGCGGCCCCACCCCCCGGTCGATCTGGACGATCGAGGATCCGGCCAGCTCCGGGCCGGGCAGGGAGTTCGCGGATCCGGAGCCCACCAGGGCGATATCGAAATGCTGGGCGTCATCAGTCACGCTCCCCAATCTACTGCGCCCCGCGGGCGTCCTGCGGCGGGCCGCCCCTGCCCCGAGAGCAGAACTGCCTTGCTGAGGGCGGGACCTCACTCCCCAGGAAGTCTGATGTCGGCCGATAGTGCGGCTCTTGATGACGCTGATCGTCTCCCCACCCGATCACTTCACCCGAGTGCCCACGGCGCCGGTGTGAGCATGCCAGAAGGAGTCGACCGTGACCGCTGCCCCCACGTCCGCGCCTCCCGCTGCCGATGGCGCCGTCGTCGAGCGCGACGGCGAGGAGATCACCATCGACGGTTGCTCGAAGATCGTGCTGGCCCCCGGCGTGAAGACCCGCCAGGTGCTCGAGGGTGCACAGACCCTCGTGCCGGAGGTCCACCACATCGGTGATGCGAAGCAGACCCGCAACGCGGTCTCGGCAATCTGGGAGGGTGCACGGGTGGCGCTGGCCATCTGATCCGGCATCGATCCCGGGGAGCCCCGACGCATCCCCATCGGCGCGAGCCGGTCATCACCCCCGTAGGCTGTGGTGATGACCGGCTCGTCTGCTGTCGTGGGGGAATCCGGACGCCCCACATTCCCCTCTGCCCTCGCCGCCTGGCTGACGGTGCTGCGCTGCCCCCTGTGTGATGACGGCCTGCACGCCCAGGGCCGCACCCTGCGCTGCCCCCGCGGGCACAGCGCGGATCTGGCACGGGCCGGGTATGTGTCGCTGCTCGGCGGCACGCCGGCCCGCAGCGGGGATGACGATGACATGGCGCGGGCCCGGGACCGTTTCCTCGCCACCGGCGCCTATGAGCCGCTGCGCCAGAAGCTGGCACAGCGCGCCGCGGCCTGCGCGCCGTCACGGGTCCTGGATGTGGGCGGCGGCACCGGGTGGTATCTCGCCGGGGTGCTCGATGCGGTGCCGGGGGCGCTCGGGCTCACGACCGACACCTCCGCCCGGGCGCTGCGCTTCGCGGCCCGGGCACATGAGCGCGCTGCCGCTGCCGCGTGGGATGTGTTCCGGCCCTTCCCCTTGGCCGATGGGTCCGTGGATCTGCTGCTGGATGTGTTTGCGCCGCGCAACCCTGCCGAGTTCGCGCGGGTGCTCGGGGACCGGGGAACCCTGCTGGTGGTGCGCCCGGCCCCGGATCATCTGGCGCAGCTGCGGGCGGCGGTGCCGACGATGGTCGCGCCGGATCCGCGCAAGGAGGAGCGTTTGCATGAGGCGCTGGATCCGCTGTTCGAACAGATCGAGACCGTGCCGCTGCGCTGGAGCTTCACCGCGCCGCCTGCCGCGGCGCGGGACCTGGTGGCGATGACGCCGAGCGCCCGCCATGTCAGCCCCGAGCAGCTCGGCGCTGTAGAGCAGCACGGGCAGCTGGAGGTCACCGCTTCGATGGTGCTGACGCAGCTGCGCACGCGCTGATCCCGGCCCGGTGAGCCGGCGGTTCAGGGCTGCCGGGAGAGTCCCACGAGCACGAGCCCGACGGCGGCTACCAGGGCCCCGGCACCGAGCATCACGACACCCTGAGGCATGAGGTCGGCGGCGAAATGCTCCTCGAAGGCCCGCACGATCGGACCGAGGAACGCCGCCTGATCCAGCAGGTCCGGGACCAGCGTCTGAATGCGGGCGGCCAGCAGACACACCACCCCGCCGGCGAGGATCCCCGCCAGGCCCGCCAGGCCCAGTATGGCGCGGCGGTGCGCGGCCAGCAGCAGGGCGAGCAGGACGAGCGCCCCGGCGGCGAGTCCCAGCCACGGGGCATAGGGCGCGAGGGCCGCCGCCCGGGTCAGCAGCGGGATGTCCGGGATCGTTGCGACGGTGACCGACGCGGAGTCGGGCCGCGGCAGCTCAACAGGCAGAAACTCCTCGGCGCCGCTCAGCATGCGGTCCACCAGCGGCAGCAGGTCTACCTGCAGCTCCTCCGCACCGGGCACGAACAGGGACTCGTGCAGGCTGACCATGGTGCGGTCCCACACAGTTCCGTAGGCATCGGTCTGGGTGATCTTGGCGGCCTGCTCCTCCAGCAGCGGGGTGAGGCGCTCGGAGATCCACCCGGGGATGCGGTCATCGTCGAGGACGCTCGCAACCGCCGCATCGGAGATCTCCTGCTGGGCGGCACGGTCATCGGCCAGCGGCTGGGTGATCGCGAGGAACCCGTCCTGCGCGATGACGTGGCGCTGCAGCCACACGGCGGGCAGCCAGGCGGCACCGAGCACGAGCGCGATCAGCAGCAGAAGCGCGGCGAGGAGGTCACGAGCGGAGGACACCCGCCCACGGTACCGCGCTGACGCCTGCGCACAGGGAGCGGCCCCGCTCCCGATGAATCTCGGGGGCGGGGCCGATACGGCGTGTGGGCCTGGTCAGCCGCCGATGCGGATGAAGGTCCAGTTGCCGGAGTAGATGTTGCGCTCGGAGGTGCCCACGCGGGCGTTGCCTGCGTCGACCATCATGTTGCCACCGGCGTAGATGCCGACGTGGCCCGGCTTGTAGATAAGGTCGCCGGGGCGAGCCTCGGAGCGGGGGATCACCCGGCCGGCCGCAGCCTGCCCGGCGGCACCGCGCGGCAGGTTGATGCCGTGCTGGGCGTAGACCCACTGCACGAAGCCGGAGCAGTCCCAACCCGAGGGCGAGGTGCCTCCCCAGACGTAGGGGGTGCCGATGCCGGAGCGGGCGGTGGCCAGGATGGAGCTGCCCGCGGCGGCCTGCGAGGGGGCGGGCGCGGAGCTCTCGGACGACTGCTGCTCGGAGGGGTTGTTCTGGGCGTTCGAGCGCTCACCCGAACGGGAAGCGGTGTTCGAGTCCGCGCGGGTCTCGGGCTCGTCCTGCCCCTGCTCTGTCTGGTTCTGTTCGGCCTGCTCCGCGGCGGCCTGCTCCTGCTGACGCTGCTCCTCAGCCTCGCGCGCAGCCTCCTCGGCCGCACGGATCTCCTCTTCGGTGGGGCCGACCTCGACGGAGATGGCACCAGCGAGCGGGGACAGGGAGGAGGTCGCGCCCTCGGCGGCCTTCTCGACGGAGGGGATGCCCACCGCGGGGGCGGTGACCGCCGGGGCCACCGCGGTCTCGATCTTCTGCGGACCATCGGCCTGCGGCTCCGCGGTCGCGCTCGCACCGCCGCCCAGCAGCATCGCAGCGGCCATGGCAGCGCCGGCGCCGACGCGGCCGGCGCGGGTCACGGGCGTGACCGTCCGCATCGCGCGGCGGTGGGTGTTCTTCACAGTCTTCGACACGTCAGGCTCCCTGGCCCCTCGGTGCATGCACCTCGCGCTGGTCCGAACTCGGATCCCGTCCCGGGGCGCGTGCGGGGCCTCCCGGGGGGAGCGTCGAAGCGCCGTCTCGCCTCGACACGCCCTCGACTTTAGGTGGGGGTCCCCGTCGACGTCAGCAGGACAGGAAGGGTCTGGGGGAGAGTTTGACGCGGGCTTTACTCGTCGGTCGTGGGCGTCACGCGCAGCTGCTCGGCGGCGTCGAGCTCGAGGGTGAGCTCGCGTCCATCAGCAGCGGTGAGCCCGATCATCTCGCCGCGCCGTCGCACCTCGATCCACACCCCGGGATAGATGCCGTGACCTGCGAGATCCTCGAGCAGCGCGGTCTCGGACTGCAGGCGCTCTCCGATCCGCTCCAGGAGCACGCGCGCGCTCCCATCGGCGGAAAGCACCGCGGTGAGCGTCGGCGGCACTTCACGTGACTTGAGGGTGTCTTTACCGTTGTTCGTGGCGCCGGTCTCGTCGTGCGCCGGGTCGATGCCGAGCGCCTGCAGCCCCGGGATCGGGTTGCCGTAGGGGTCCACGTAGGGCGGGGTGAGCGCCGCGGCGAGCCGCTGCTGCACCGCGAGGCTCATGACGTGCTCCCAGCGGCACGCCTCCTCGTGGACCTGCGCGTACTCCAGACCGATCACGTCCAGCAGGTGCCGTTCGGCCAGGCGGTGGCGGCGCATGACATCCACGGCGAGCTCGGCGCCGCGCTCGGTGAGGCGGATGCGCCGCTGGTCATCCAGATGCAGCAGGCCATCGCGCTCCATCCGGGCGACGGTCTGGGAGACCGTCGGGCCCGAGTGCCCCAGGCGCTCGGCGATCCGGGCGCGCATCGGCACCACCCCGGCCTCGCGCAGTTCGAACACCGTCTTGAGGTACATCTCGGTGGTGTCGATGAGATCGCCGGACACAGGCCCTCCTCGGATGACGTGAGTGCGGTCAGCTTAGCGAGCGGCGCCACGGCTGGTCAGCGGGTCCTCAGAACAGACGGGCGAGCAGGTGCAGCAGGACACCCAGCCCATTGATCAGCACATGGGCGAGCGCGAGCAGCCCGAGGGTCTTAGCCCGCACCCGCTGCGGCCGACGGGCGATCACGCGGGCCTCGCCCCACCCGCGGGGCATCACGAGCAGCAGCAGGATCGTCGCCAGGTACGGGATCAGCAGCAGCGGAACCGCGACCGGGGTCCGACCCGCATCGGAGGACAGCACGACACCGCCGGGGTTGCGCCACCAGGTCACGGCGATGGCAAGGACGAACAGCGCCACCAAGGCGCCGATGGCGCCGGGATGATCCCGACGCGGCAACGCCCCGGGAACCGCGGGGGCTCCCGGGGCGTCGACGCGGTGGCTCACAGAGACTTGATGATCTCGCGCATGAGCTCGGCGGTCTCGGTGGGGGTCTTGCCCACCTTGACGCCAGCGGCCTCCAGGGCCTCCTTCTTCGCCTGCGCGGTGCCGGCGGAACCGGAGACGATGGCACCGGCGTGGCCCATGGTCTTGCCCTCGGGGGCGGTGAAGCCCGCGACGTAGCCCACGACGGGCTTGGTCATGTGCTCCTTGATGTACGCGGCGGCGCGCTCCTCGGCGTCGCCGCCGATCTCGCCGATCATCACCACACCGAGGGTGTCGGGGTCGTTCTCGAACGCCTCGAGGGCGTCGATGTGGGTGGTGCCGATGACCGGGTCGCCACCGATGCCGATGCAGGTGGTGAAGCCGATGTCACTCAGCTCGTACATCATCTGGTAGGTGAGGGTGCCGGACTTGGAGACCAGGCCCAGTTTCCCCGGCCCGGTGATGTTCGCCGGGGTGATGCCGGCATTGGACTTTCCGGGGCTGATGACGCCCGGGCAGTTGGGGCCGATGATGCGGGTGGCGCCCTTGCCCTTGGCGTAGTTGAAGAACTCGGCGGTGTCCT
Organism: Brachybacterium sp. Marseille-Q7125; assembly: GCF_023062615.1. Classification (NCBI taxonomy): domain Bacteria; kingdom Bacillati; phylum Actinomycetota; class Actinomycetes; order Micrococcales; family Dermabacteraceae; genus Brachybacterium; species Brachybacterium sp. Marseille-Q7125. The sequence continues at coordinate 60,998 of NZ_JALLAL010000011.1, forward strand.
TCACCGGGATGCCCTCGGTGATCACCACGAGCAGGCCGATGCCCGCATCGATCGCCTCGATCGCGGCGTCCTTGGCGAACTTCGGCGGCACGAACACCACAGACACGCCGGCGCCGGTGGCCTCCATGGCCTCGGCCACGGAGCCGTAGACCGGTACGTCGTGGCCGCCGTCGAAGGAGACGGTCTGCCCGGCCTTGCGGGGGTTGACGCCGCCGACGATCTGGGTGCCCGCATCGAGCATGCGCTGGGAGTGCTTCATGCCCTCCGAGCCGGTCATGCCCTGGACGATGACCTTGCTGTTCTCGTCAAGAAAAATCGACATGGGGTGTGCTGCTCACTTTCCTGCGGCGGCGAGCTCGGCAACCTTTGCGGCGCCGCCGTCCATCGTGTCGGCCAGGGTGACCAGGGGGTGGGCGAAGTCGGCCAGGATCTTCCGGCCCTCCTCGACGTTGTTGCCATCCAGGCGCACCACGAGCGGCTTGGTGGCGGAATCTCCGAGCTTCTGCAGGGCGCCGACGATGCCGTTGGCCACCGCGTCGCAGGCGGTGATGCCGCCGAACACGTTGACGAACACGGCGGTGACCTGCTCATCGCCCAGGATGACGTCCAGGCCGTTGGCCATCACCTCGGCGGAGGCACCGCCGCCGATGTCCAGGAAGTTCGCGGGCTTCACGCCGTGCTGCTCGCCGGCGTAGGCCACGACGTCCAGGGTGGACATGACCAGGCCCGCGCCGTTGCCGATGATGCCGACCTCGCCGTCGAGCTTGACGTAGTTGAGGTCCAGCGCCTTGGCCTTGGCCTCCAGCGGGTCCTCGGTCTTGGTGTCCACCAGGGCGGCGTGGTCCTCGTGGCGGTACTCGGCGTTGTCATCCAGGGTGACCTTGCCGTCCAGCGCGATGATCTCGCCCTCGCCGGTCTTGACCAGCGGGTTGACCTCCACCAGGGAGGCGTCCTCCTCGCGGTAGACATCCCAGAGCTTGATGAGCACCGGGGCGACCTTCGCGGCGGTCTCGGGGTCGAACTTCGCGGCCTCGACGATCTCGCGGGCCTTGGCCTCATCGATGCCGACATTCGGGTCCACGGCCACCCGGGCCAGGGCCTCGGGCCGCTCGACGGCGAGCTGCTCGATCTCCATGCCGCCCTCGACGGAGCACATGGCCAGGTAGTTGCGGTTGGCGCGGTCCAGCAGCAGGGAGAAGTAGTACTCCTCGGCGATGTCGGCGCCAGCGGCGACCATCACGCGGTGGACGGTGTGGCCCTTGATGTCCATGCCCAGGATCTCGGTGGCCTTGGCCTCCGCCTCCTCGGGGGACTTCGCGAGCTTGACGCCGCCGGCCTTGCCGCGGCCGCCGGTCTTCACCTGCGCCTTGACGACCACCACGGGGGTGCCGAGCTGCTGCGCGCCGGCCTTCGCCTCTGCCGGGGTCTCCGCGACGACTCCCCCGAGCACGGGAACCCCGTGCTTGGCGAAGAGATCGCGGGCCTGGTACTCATACAGGTCCACGGGGTGCTGTTTCCTCTCGGTGTCGGCCTGGGCGGCAGGCCTCGTCGGCCTCGGCGCCGCCCCTGGGAACATGTTCAGCGTAGCGCCTCGCCGAAGGTCCCGGTGCCGCTCTCACCTGCAGGTGATGTGCGGGACATCTCATGTGTGTCCGGCGCCGCGGACGCGTCTACGATGGCGGGATGACTCGACGCTCCCGCTCGCTAGCCGGCCGCATCCGCGACCACCTTGGATTCAGCGTGGTCGCCATCGGGGTGCTGTTCATCATCCTGCGGCTGCTGGGGGTGCGCAGCACCGTCACCGGCTTCCTGTTCAGCGTGCTGATCACGCTCGCGCTGAACGTGGGGCTGTCGTACTGGAACGAGCATCGCGCCCGCACGGCCTCGCGCCGTCCGCCGCGGCGCGAGATGCGCGGCGGCGGGGACATCCGCTTCCGCGAGGACCGCTGAGGGGACGGCGGGACCACATGAGGAAGGCGCCCGGCCATGGCTGACTGGAAGACATACGCGAAGGCGGCACGGAACACGGCGCGGCGACAGGCGCCGGGCGCGAAGCAGGCGGTCCGACGGGCGGGTGACCGTGCAGGCGGGTATGCGCGCGCCGCCTCGAAGGCGATCGACGAGGGCTGGCGGGAGCAGCCGCGAGACCGAGCGCCGCGGGATGAACGGGATCGAGCGCCGCGGGATGAACGGGACCGAGCGCCGCGGGAGGACCAGCCCCGGCAGGACCGTCGGCCCTCCCGCTCCGGGTCCCGCACCGCGGACCTGCGCCGGGACGCGGCCGCGGCCTATGTGGTGGCCGGACGTCGCGTCGAGCGGGCGGACCTGGTGGGCCGCACCCTGCGGGCCCTGCGGGATGCGGTGCTGATCGCGGTCTCCCTCATGGTCATCTGGGGGGTGCTGTTCGCCGCCGGGATCCCGATCAGCCCGCTCACGATGCTCATCGCGGTGGGCGTGATCACCGTGCTGAGCTTCGCGAGCGGCATGTACGCGAGCTCCCGCCGGGCCCAGCAGGCCGCGCCGGACGACGAGGCGTAGAGGCCCGGCACCACGGGGGCCTCACAGCGCCGCGTTGATCGCATCCACGCTCGCCTTCGCATCCCCCAGCAGCATGTCGGTCCTCTCGTGGAAGAACAGCGGGTTCTGCACGCCCGCGTACCCGGCGCCCATGGAGCGCTTGAACACGATGACGTGCCCGGCCTCCCACACCTTCAGCACCGGCATCCCGGTGATCGGGGATCCCGGCTGCTCGGCGATGGGGTTCACGGTGTCGTTCGCGCCGATCACGAGCACCACGTCCACCTCGGCGAAGTCGTCGTTGACCTCGTCCATCTCCAGGACGATGTCGTAGGGCACCTTCGCCTCCGCGAGCAGCACGTTCATATGCCCGGGCAGGCGCCCGGCCACCGGGTGGATCGCAAAGGTGACATCCACGCCGCTGGCCCGCAGCTTCTTCGCCAGATCGGCGACGGGGTACTGGGCCTGGGCGACCGCCATCCCGTAGCCGGGGGTGATGACGACCTTCTTCGCCGCCTGCAGTACTTGTGCGGTCTGCTCGGCGCTGGTCTCCGTGTGCGGGGCGTGCTCACCGTCATCGCCGCCGGCGGGCGCTCCCCCATCGGACCCGAAGCCCCCGAGGATCACCGAGACGAACGACCGGTTCATGGCCTTGCACATCAGGTAGCTGAGGTAGGCGCCGGAGGAGCCCACGAGGGCGCCGACGATGATCAGCAGGGGGCTGCCCAGCATGAACCCGGCGGCCGCGGCGGCCCAGCCGGAGTAGGAGTTCAGCATCGAGACCACGACCGGCATATCGCCGCCGCCAATCGCGGCGACCATGTGCACGCCGATCGCCAAGGCGATGCCGGTCATCGCCAGCAGGCTCAGCCAGCCCAGCACTCCGCTGCCGCCCGAGCCGACGTACACGATGCCGAGCCCCAGCACCATGAGCAGGGCGATGAGGTTCAGCAGATGCCGGGCGGGCAGCATCAGCGGCGCGCCCTTGACCTTTCCGGACAGCTTGAGGAACGCGGTGATCGAGCCGGTGAAGGTGATCGCGCCGATGAAGATCCCGAGGTACACCTCGACCAGGTGGAAGGTCTCCATATCCGGTGTGATGCCGTGCGGCTCGATCGCGGAGCCGAAGCCGATCAGCACTGCGGCCAGGCCCACGAAGCTGTGCAGCAGGGCGATCAGCTCGGGCATGCCGGTCATCTGCACGGTGCGGGCGCGCAGCACGCCGATCACGGCGCCGATCGACATCGCCAGCAGGATCAGCATCAACGTCAGGGCCGCGGGGTGCTGCCCGGTGGGGTCGGCGGCGGAGACGGCGACTGCCCGCAGGATCGTCGCGCCGACGGCGAGGACCATGCCGGCGATGCCGAACCAGTTGCCACGCTGGGCGGTGGTCTGCTTCGACAGTCCCGCGAGCGCCAGCACGAACAGCAGCGCCGCCGCGAGGTAGGCGAGGTTGGACAGGCGGATCGCCTCGGTGAGCAGGTCGATGTTCGAAAGGAGGTCGGGGGTCATCAGGCGTCCTTCCTGAACATGCCGAGCATCCGGTGGGTGACGGTGAAGCCGCCGAACACGTTGATCGAGGCGACCACGATCGCGATGAACGCAAGGACCGTGACCAGCCAGTTCGCGGAGCCGATCTGGAGGATCGCGCCCACCAGGATGATTCCGGAGATCGCGTTGGTCTCGCTCATCAGCGGGGTGTGCAGGGCGTGGGTGACGGCGGTGATGACGTAGAAGCCGACGATCACGGCCAGCAGCAGCACCACGTAGTGGCTCGCGACCGCGAGGGGGCTCGCGAGCACGAGGGCGGCGCCGAGCAGGGCCAGCGGGATCATCCACCAGGCGCGGGAGCGCTGCGGTGCGGGCTCCACCGGGGTGGGGTCCGGTGGGGGCGG